>JBBSDY010000246.1:0-6205 GCA_038240245.1 Polyangiales bacterium | reverse complement strand
CTCGCCTACTCGGCGCGCAAGTTCGCCTGGAGCCGGCATCTCGGCTGGATGACCGGGCTCCTCAGCGTCGGCTTCGGGTTTTTTCTCGTCTATCAGATTGGATTCGTCGACGGGCTGTTCCAAGCCCATTCGAGCTACCTGCCGAGATAACGTTACTCGACGATGACGGTGAACGCGATGTGCGAGTGCTTCGATGCCGGGGCGGTTTCCGAGCACGTCTCGAAGAAGTGGAAGCGCACCGTCCAGAAGCCGTCCTTGTCGAAATGGACGCCCTCGATCTTGTAGTCGCCGTTGCCGAGCTCGGTCGTCTTGGGCTCGGGGTTGCCGAGCGGGTGGTTGTCCACGAGGGCCTCGATGTGGGGATCGGCGCCCGTCATGGGCATGCCGGTCGCGCGGCTCTTGAGGTTGACGTTGAGCGTCGTGAGGCCGCCGTGGTCGCAGGGAACGATGCCGTACGAGACATCGTACTTGCAGTTGTCATCGTCCGACGAGGTGCCGCTGTGGTTCATGGGGTACACTTCTTCGCCCCCGTCGGCGGCGCTTGCGCCCCCGGTCGGGCACGTCGTTGCCGGGTTCTTGACGGTGCCTCCGTCGACGACGCAATGGTCGCCGATGTCGCTGGCCATTTGCGGTCGCGCGCACAGGGCGCCGGCGTCCGTACCGCTGCCGGCTCCGGCCATTCCGCCGCCGGCCTCCGTCGCCTCACCCCCGGCACCCGCCGTCCCCGTCGAAGCGCTACCCGCGCCGCCGACGGGCGTCGCCGCCACATCGTCCGAGGAGCAACCGGCGACCGGCGCCAACAGTGCCAAGCCGAGCCCCCATGCGAGGGTGCCTGCCATCGAGGTCGGTCGGAAAGAAGAAGAGAGATGCAAAGGCTTCATGATCGTGTCCCTTGGGTTCGAGATATCGTGGACCTTAGCGGCCCACCTGCTCTTGGGAATGCGACATGATGTCGCATCGGGCGGGGGGGTCGGCGTCCAGACGCTGTTTTCCGTATCATGTCGCGCCTCGGACTCGAAGCAAGAACCACACGATTCCCACGGCGGCCACCGTTGCGGTGCAGACTCGCATCCCGCCGCGTTGCCACATCTCGCGTTTGGCGGCGGCCAGAACCAGCGGCAAAAGGACGGCCAGGACCGCGATCTGCCCGATCTCCACCCCCACGTTGAAACCGAACAAGGCGAGCGGAATCCCGGCCCGGGGCACCGCGATCTCGCGCAAGGCACCCGCGAAACCGAAACCGTGCACCAGCCCAAAGGGCAGCGTGATCCGCCATCGACCTGTCGCATCGGCGACGAACCAGTTCTCGATCCCCACATAGGCGATCGAAAGAGCAATGCACGGCTCGATGAGCCGCGGCGAAGGTGACCACACGTCGAACGCCGACAGACCGAGCGTGATGGAATGGGCCAGCGTGAACGCCGAAATGGCCCCGACCAGCGAGCGGACCGGGCGACCGAGAAGCACCAACCCCAGCAAGAACAGAAGGTGGTCGTACCCCGTCAATATGTGCTCGATGCCCATGCGCACGTAGCCGCCCCATCCCATCGTCGCTCTCGAGGGAGCGTCGGTGCGGGGCCGGAACACGAACGAGAGATTGTGCGAGGTCAGCATTCCCTCGTCCTGCCGGCTGTCCGACTCGACGTGCGCGAGATGCCGGTGACCCCGCCCGAGCTCGGACACGAAGCGCGCCTCGATTCGCAGCTCTTCGGCGTCGACTTGGCACGTGTAGGCCGCCGCCAGCGCCACGCCATCGCCTTCGAGGCGCACGCCGTCGAAGGCCCCGGCGCAAGGCTTGCCGTCGGCGGTGATCGACAGCCGCGTCACCAGCCAGCCGCCAAGCTGGTCGCGGTGCTCTTCGAACGCCAGAAGGCCGAGCTCGTCCGCCCCCGTGCGGCCACCCGGCGCCTCGGCGAGGAAGGCGAGATCCCTGCGCGCGAAGGTCACCGCCACGAGAAGGTGACCCGGTTGCCATGCGTATTCGCCTTTTGAAAGGCCGACTTCGTGGGCTTTTACGTCCTGGGTCACCAGGGCGGCGGCCACAACGCACGCGCCGAGTAGCCCCATGCGTCGAGCGAGCCGCCCCGAGACCAGTGGCACGAATCTGCAGAAGATGTTACCCGCTCGAGCCATGGCCGCTTACGATATCTTGGGCCGAGCTCATCGATGAAACGGAACGTGGGGGTCCTCATTGCGCTTCTCGTGGCGCTGCCCTGTCCTGGGTGGGCCGACGACGATCCACCGGCTCCCGCCGAAGTCACCATCAGCGGCGCCCGGGCCACGGACAGCGCTGCATCGCACGTCAGCCTGGGCAAGCGCGAGCTCGAGCTTCGGCCCCGGCTTCGTCCCGGCGACATCGTCGAGGCGGTTCCTGGTCTGTTCGCCGTCCAGCACGCCGGTGGCGGCAAGGCCAACCAGTACTTCTTGCGCGGCTTCGACGCCGACCACGGCACCGACGTGGCGTTCTTCGTCGACGGCGTTCCGGTCAACATGGTCAGCCACGGGCACGGACAGGGCTTCAGCGACCTTCATTTTCTCATCCCCGAGCTGGTGGTGGGGCTAGAAGGCTACAAGGGGCCGTACCCCGCGCACCTCGGTGACTTCGCCACGGCGGGGGCCGTCGAGCTCAAGCTGGCCGAGAAATTCGAGGAGAGCTACGCCGAGCTTGCCGCGGGCCAGTACGGCGTCCTGCGCGCTCTCGCCATCGCCTCGCCCGAGCTCGGCGAGGACTGGCGGGCGGTCATCGCCGGAGAGGCGTACCAGGACGACGGTCCGTTCTTGAACTCCGAGCGACTGCGCCGTTTCAATTTCTTCGCTCGTGCCACGCGCGACATCGCCAAGACGGGCCAGATCTCGATGACGTGGATGTCCTACGGATCGGGCTGGCGCGGCTCGGGGCAGATCCCGGCGCGCGCGGTGTGCGGCGCGGGCGAGGCCCAGAATCCTTCGCCATCGGCCTTCGGGCAGCCGTGCATCGACCACTTTGGCTTCGTGGATCCGTCCGAGGGCGGCGACACGCAGCGGCATCAGCTTTCGCTCGCCTACACGGCTCGCACGGCCGATGCCGAGATCTCCGCGATGACGTACCTCGTGCGTTACGGCTTCTCGCTCTATTCGAACTTCACCTTCTTTGCCGTCGATCCGGTGCACGGCGACGAGATCGAGCAAGACGACGATCGCACGGTTGTCGGCGCCGATTTTCGCTACCGGCAGCGCGCCCGATACCGCGGCGCCGTCTTCACCACGACGGGAGGCGTGCAGGCTCGCAACGACACCATCGACAACGCTCTCTACCACGACGAGCTACGCGAGCGACTCGAGGCGCGCGGTTCGGCGCACATCGTGGAGAGCGAGCTCGGGCTGTACGCCGAGGAAGACGCGAGGCTCACCCCGTGGCTCAGGTTCGTCGCGGGCCTGCGCGGCCAACACATCGACGTCAACGTCGATGACAAGCTCGAGGACCTGACCACCCTCGGCTCCAAGACGAGCGGCATCAAAAGCTCGTCACTCGTGCTTCCCAAGATGATGGCCATCGTTTCGCCCCTGCCGGAGCTCGATCTCTTCGCTGACTTCGGGCGTGGGTTTCATTCCAACGACGCGCGCGGTGTCGTGCGCAGCAACGCCCCTGCCACGCTCGTGGCCCCGGCCACCGGCTACGAGCTCGGCATCGGCGCGCGCCCCTTGCCCGAGCTGTCGCTTCATGTCGCCGCCTTCCTCATCGATCTCGATTCCGAGCTCGTCTGGAGCGGCGACGAGGGCACGACCGAGCCGTCGGGCGCGACTCGCCGCTATGGTCTCGAGCTCGGCGGGCGATATCATTTGAACAACTGGCTCTTCGCCGATGCCGACGTCACCAGCGTGCGCGCGCGCTTTCGCGACAGCGCCGGCCATGGTCAGGCGGTCGCCCTCGCTCCCGGCCGGACGTTTTCGGCGGGCATCGGCGCCAGGCGCAAGATGGGTGAGATGACGCCGTTCGGGGCGCTGCGGGTGAAGTCCATCGCCGCGCGGCCGGCCGCCGAGGACGAGTCGCTCACCGCCGAGGGTTTCACCGTGGTCGACGCCAACCGCGGCGGTCGCTGGCGCAACGTCGAGCTGGGCGCCGACGTGCAGAACGTCTTCGATACGACGTGGCGCGAGGTTCAGTTCGCCAACACATCGCGACTCTCGTACGAGCCGGTGGCCGTGACCGGTATCCACTATTCCTCCGGATGGCCACGCACCATCATCGCAAGAATGGCCGTTTACTTTCATTAGTGACCGTGGCGACCTCGCGGTGCCAGACTGCGGGACATGAAAGCACCTTTGGTCCGCTTCGGGGTCGCCATGGAAGAACCCCTCTTGTCGGCGCTCGACCAGCTCGTCAAGACGCGCAAGGCGACGCGGTCCAAGGTCTTGAGCGATCTCGCGCGCGCCGAGGTGATGCAATCCCAGCTCGGCCCTGACGTCGACGTCGTGGTGACGGTCACCCTCGTCTACGATCACCACGTTCCCGATCTCAGCGAGAAGCTCACTTCGATGCAGCACGAGCTGGGCGAGCGCGTTCGTGCCACGCTGCACATCCACCTGAGCCACGACCAGTGCCTCGAGGTGATCGTGATGCGCGGCCGCTGCGGCGATCTCGAACGGGCCGCCAAGACCCTGCTCGCGACGAGGGGCGTCAAGCACGGGGGCATCGAGATGATCGCTGAAGCTGGATCCGACCGTCCTCAACGAAAACACCGTCACCATCACTAAAGAGGCACCCAGCATGCATCGCTTTCTTGGGCTCAGCAGCGCGGCCATCGTCGCGGCGGCGATCACCCTGCTCTCGAACGCGAAAGCCAATGGGCGCTTCCCCACGGCCAACCAACTGGTGATCGATCCCGCCGATCCCGCCCGCATCGTGGTGCGAGCCACCATCGGCGTCCTCATGAGCACCGACTCGGGTGCCCACTGGTCGTGGATCTGCGAGTCGGCCTATTCGAGCCCGGTCCTGCTCGACGATCCGGCCATCGGCCTCACCGCCGACGGCAGCATTCTGGTGGGCGGCACCAACGGCATGGCCCGCAGTCCGAAGGACGCCTGCTCGTTCGCCGCCCCGACGGGCGTGCTCGTCGGTCAAAAGGTGATCGATCTCGCCGTCGATCCAGCGCACCGCGCGCACGCGGTCGCCATCTACGGTGTGGCGACCGACGGCGGGGCGCGCAGCGATCCTCCCATCGCAGCTGCGATCGCCGGCTCGATCGACAACGGAGCAACCTGGGCCGACGTCGGACCGGTGATCGAAGACTTTACGCCGTTCACCGTCGACGTCGCGCCGTCCAACCCCAGCGTGCTCTATGCGAGCGGTCTCGACGCCGTGGCCGTCCATCAGCTTCTTTTTCGGTCCGACGACGCCGGCAAGACCTGGAAGCGTAACGTCATTGCCGGCGCGGGCAATGTTTACATCGCAGCCATCGATCCTTTCACGCCCGACACCATCTACGTTCGCACCGACTCCGATCAAAGCCGTCTCATGGTGAGCGACGACGGTGGCGCGACGTTTCGCGAGCTGCTCGTGGGCACCGACTTGCTGGTCGGCTTCGCGCTCTCGCCCGATGGCCAACAGATCGCGGCAGGGAGCATGGGCGACGGCGTGTCGCTGCTCACGCGAAGCGCCGCCGATGGTGGCGTTTGGACCACCGAGAAAATTCGTCCATTCAACGTTGCCTGTTTGACGTGGGCGGTGGCCGGGCTTTATGGGTGCAGCAACGAGCAGCGTGACGGCTTCGCGATCGGGCTGTCGGCAGACGGGCGCCAAAATTTCTCGGCGCTCTTGCAGATGCCCGATCTGACGCCGCTCGCGTGTCCGGCCAACCCCCAACGGTGCGCGGCCGACTGGTGCACGGTCGCGCCCACCCTCATGATCGATGCCGGGTGCGCCCCCGGGTTGGCCTCCGGCGACGCCAGACCCTCCGATGCTGCGACCGCAGACACATCGGCTTCCCCCATAGCCGACGCGGGGACGGCCCAGGCGCCGATGTCGTCAGGAGGGTGCGGCTGTAGGTTTGCGCCTGTCCTCAATCAGAGAGGGTCAGCGCTTGGCGTGCTCTTGTGCGCATTTGTGGTCGCCTGGAGGAGGCTGAAAAGAACGTCCATTTTCGCTCGAAATGGCATGGCGAGGGGGAGCTGATTTCGCTATTGTTACCGTTACCCCCCGCTGTTGTTGGGCATGTCGCACTGTTTT
>JBBSDY010000245.1:0-6214 GCA_038240245.1 Polyangiales bacterium | reverse complement strand
CCCGAGGCGGAGGGAGCGGCATGAATTGCTCGGAGTTCAAAGAGCAAGCGGGCGCGTGGGCGCTGGGTGCGCTCGGCCCCGATGAAGCTCGCGAGATGGAAGAGCACCTCGCGTCGGTGTCTCAACACGAAGGATGCGCGCAGGTGATCGACCAGGCGCGGCTCACCGCGGCGCAGCTCTCGTTGTCGCTGCCGCCCGTGCGCACCGGCGAACGGATTTGGCCGGCCATCGAATCTGCCATCAGCACCTCGCGCGTCAAGGTGCCATCCTCCGGCGCCGCGCCCAAACCGACGCGCAAGTTCCCGTGGATGGAAGCCTTCTTGTGGGCCGCCGCCGCGGGCATGGCGGTGACGGTCTATACGGTGACCCAAGACCGCGACCGGCAGGCCGAGCGGGCGAACAAGAACGACAAGCTTCTGACCGAGGCACGGGGTCTTTTGGGTCAGCACGAGCGGTGCTTGCAAGAGCTGCAGGCGATGAAGAGCAATGTCGGCCTGCAGCGCGACGCGATTGCACTGTTGCAACAACCCGAGACCAAGGTCATCGCGCTCGAGCCAACGCAGAGCGGAAGTCCCTACCGCGGCAGCGCTATCGTCAACCTCGCCGAGCACCGCACCATCGTCGTGAGCAGCACGCTGCCCCGCTTCCGCGATCAGGACTTCGAGCTGTGGATCATCCGCGGCACCGATGCGCCGGTCGCCGCCGGCTTGATGCATCAGAGCGACGAGGGAATCATGGTCGGTGAAATTGCAGGCAATCTTCTGCAGGGCGCGCCGCCCGGCGCGTTCGCCGTGTCGCGTGAAGCCAAGGGCGGCAGCGCGAGCGGCAAGCCGTCGGAAGCCGTCCTCATGGTTGGCAAGCTGCCCGGCTGAGCGGCGCTGCCGTCGCCTCAACGCAAGGCTTGAAGTGAAACCAGTGACCATCCGCCCGCATCGACCTGCGTGGCCTGGGTACGCGTAACGCCGCGAGCCTCGGCGACGACGGTATGCTTGCCGGCAGCCACGTGGACGCGCCCCACGGCGACCCGCGCGGGCAATGTTTCCCAGCTTCGCGTGTCGGGCGTGTCGAGGGCGGTCAGGGTGACCTGCGTACCCAGCGACAGTAGCAGAGCAAGGGGGCTCTTGCGGCCGCCCGCCTCTTCGATTCCCTGTCCCACCGCGAAGCGGGCGATGAGCCGCGTGATGGCGCTCAAGATGATCTTGCCCTCGACCTTCTTCCACTGCGCCCTCACTTCCGAGGACACGTCGACGGCTTGCTCCATGCGCATCGGTCGGCCGTCGACCGAGCAGGTGGGGATGGCGTACTCGCCCTGCTCGGGGGCAAGGGAAGGATAGTTGACCCACGTCACGATCCCCTGCGCGGCGAGCCGATTGGCGGCGCTGCGGTTGCGCGGCTCGATGTCGTTGGACACCAGCGTCAGCGCGAGGCCGATCGGGATGCGCTTGGGGATCTTGTGTGGCACGCGCCCGTAGCCGACGACGCACACGATCTCGCCGTCAGTGTCCGCGCTGGCCGGCACCGTCGCCGCCGCGGCGATGGCACGTTCGATGCGCGGGCTGCGGTACGTCGCCTGGGCGGACAGGCTTCGGATCGATTCCGACAGCGATCCGTATCCCGAGAAGGCCAGCGCATCGTCGTAGTAGCGGAGCGCCTCGTTGGGATCGCCGCTCTTTTCGTAGGTGAAGCCCGCCAAGAACCCACCGAGGCCCAGGATCGAGTTGTCCTTCTCTTGCAGATCATCGCGGACGTAGCGCTGCATGACGCTAAGGCGCCGCGCCTCGACCTTGGCGCCGCCGAGATCGCGCGTCTCGAGGTAGTTGACCATGTTGAGGGTGTTGATGAGCAGCTTCTCGTAGGGCGGCGCCACGTAGCGCCCCGACGAGCCCGAGAACACGTACTCTCCGATGGAATCGCCTGCATTGTGAGCGAGGTCGAGCATGTCGATGGCCTTGTCGGAGGCCTCGAAGTCATGCTCGCTCAGCTTGAACTGGGTGAGCGACTGCTGGATGGTGCCGCGGTCGAGGATGAGAAGCGCGTTGTCGCTGCCCAGGTCCTTGGGAAGGGCTCCGTCGCTGTCGACCCCGAGCTCTTCGTTGACGTGGGCAATGGCCTGGCGTGGCTGACCCGCGTCGAGGGCGCTTCGCATCTTGAGCGTGCGCATCTCGTGCCCGCCGCAACCGGCGAGCGCGAGCGTCGCGAGAAGAAAACCCGCAAGATGGTCAACCGTCGGCAGCGACAAATTCGCTCACCTCAACATCTTGGTCACGTACGCCTTGTGCTGCCAGCGGATGGCGCCCGTCTCTACCTCGATGACCTGCATGAAGAAGAAGTACTGCACGCGGCGCGCGTCTTCCGTGCGCTCGTCGGACGTCTGCACCTTGCCGGTCAAGAAATACTGGGCTCCGAGCTGCTTGCCGTACTGGGCCACATGAGCGGGATTGAACACCGGGCTCTTGGCGCCCTCGATGTCGGCGATGATCTGGTTTTGGCGGTCCCGAGCGACGACGGTGACCGTGTTCGACTCGACGAGCCAGGTCTCGGCCTCGCTCAAGATCGCCTGGAGCTGCGACTCGATGTGCTCGGTCGTCTCGTTGGAGAACGGAAAGATCGTCACCACCGTCTTTCCGCGGCCCTGACGCCACGTGTCCATGGCGGGTGCCGTCCGCAAGTTGTTGAGGTTCTCTTTGAGCATCTGCTGGATGTCTTGCTTGTCGAGACCGGTGCTCATGGCGGCAGAGTCGATGCCGGGCTCTTGCGAGCCGCGAACGTATTCTTTGCGGGCGCAGCCGCCGGTGAGAACCGCGGCGCCGACGACGAAGGCGGCGATGGATCGATGGGACATGGTCACCCTAAGGGAGGAGGTTTGGCGGTGTGCTTACCACATCGTCTTGGACGAGGCCGCCCCTGCGAAGCTTCACTACCCCCCCGCACATCTCGCGTGGCCGGTCGGCATCGTTAGGTCGAAAGACTGTAGGCAAGCGTAGGTGTCTGTCCGTCTCGTATCACCTTGAATTTACGCATATAACAGCCGACGGCCGGTGGGATTTGGGGTATTGTTTCAGCACCAGTCCAAACATCCGCGGAGGCAAAAACGCCATGCGCCGCTACGACATTTTAGGATCTTCGCTTGCACTGACCTTCATCGGCGTCCTTCTGGCAGGGGCGCCGTCGTGCGGGGGCGACGGCACATCGAGCCGTGGGGACGGCGCGAATTCCACCGGCTCGGGTGGCGACAGCGCCGGCGCAGCGGGCTCGGATCTGTTTGGCAACGGAGGCACGTTCTCCACTGACGCGTCGTTCGGCAACGGCGAATCAGGCGTCGGCAGTTTGAAGATCACGCCGGCCGATCCGGTGATCGACGTGACCATCGTCGATGGTGTGGTCACGCAAATCACGGGCCCCGACGGCGGCGGGACAGCGATCACCTTCACCGCGTCGGCCAACGGCGCGGGCATTTCTCCGATGTGGTCGATCGACAGGGGTGAGCTCGGCACGATCGACGTCGCCACCGGCCAGTTCGCGACAACGGGAAAATTTAGCGGCGTTGCCAAGGTGATCGCCACGCTGGGCACCACAATCGCGAGCACGACGTTGACCATTCGCCTGCACGTCACCCAAAACGGCAAGAGCAACCTCGATGGTGGACTGGTCGAGGCCGGCGTGGGCGGTGTTGGCGGCGTCGGCGGCGAGGGCCTGGGCGGTCCAGTGAGCGAGCCGACGCGGATGCGTCTGCAAGCAGGGGGAACCCCGCCGGCCAACGCTCAGGAGCTCAGCTGGCTCTATCCCTACGACAAGACGGTCTGGCCACGCGGCATCTTCGCGCCGCTCTTGCAGTGGCAGACGAACCACACGGCCACGGCGGTGTACATTCATCTGAAGGAAGCAAACTACGAATTCGAGGGCTTCTACGCGGGCAACGCGCTCGTGCACATTCCCATCGACCAATTCGCGTGGAGCAATGCGCTGACCGGAAACGGAGGCGATCCTCTGCACGTCGAGATCAAGATCGCCGACGCGACCAACGTGTATGGCCCCATCGCCGAAGACTGGCTCGTCGCGACGGGCGTGCTGAAGGGCACCGTCTACTACAACTCCTACAACACCCGGCTCGCGACGACGATCCCCCAGGGCAAGAGCCCGGCTGCGGTGCTCGCGATAAGGCCGGGTTCAAGCGATCCCACACTGGCGCTGCAAGGCACATCGACGCATTGCGTGGTTTGCCACACGGTATCCGACGACGGCTCGACGCTCTTTGCCCAGACCGCCATCGAGCCCAACGTCGACCAGTATCCGGACGGCGCGTCGTACGACCTCACCAAAAACGGGGCCGTCATTCAGAAATACACGGGCAACGCGGCCGACGGGACGACGAACAACCGTAAGTTTTTGTTTTCCGGGTTGGCGAAAGACGGCACGTTCGCCTTGCAGAGCTCGGGCGGGGGCAACACCACGCAGGAAGGGTACGGCGGCGACTCGCGCATCTTTCGGCGTGACACCGGCAACGCAGTCACTGCGACCGGGTTCGACGGGCAGATCAAGCAAGCCGTCACCCCCGTCTTCTCGCGCGACGGCAAGACGGTGGCCTTCAACTACTGGCAGGGGGCGTTGGCTCCCGGCGGCGGCAACGGGCACACCCTCGATCTCATGGACTTCACCTGCGGCGCGCCCGCCGCTCCCATGAGCGGAGGTCCGAGCTGCGGCACCTTTGCCTTTTCCAATTTGCGCCGGATCTACACCAATGCCGACAACCAGAACGGTTTCGTGGGCTGGCCCGCGTGGCTCCCCGACTCGAGCGGCATCGTGTTCCACAACACCATCCGGCGATCGGACTGGGGGATCCTGTCGACCTGGCACGAGGCAAGAGCGCAGATCTGGTTCATCGACGTTCCCCAAGGAGGAGTCGCCGGCCAGGCGATCCCGATGAGCGCCCTCAACGGCATCGACGCCGCGGGCAACAGCACCTTGCCCAAGATCTGCGGGCACGACGATGACTACAAGATGAACTACGAGCCCACCGTGAACCCCATTCCCTCCGGCGGCTACAACTGGGTCGTGTTCACGTCCCGACGCGCCTACGGCAACATCGCCACGGGCGATCCCTACGCAACGGGCGACGGCACGGCGCCCATCCCCAAGAAACTCTGGGTGGCCGCCATCGATTTGCATCCGTCCCCCGGCAAGGATCCCAGCCACCCCGCGTTCTATTTGCCGGGACAAGAGCTCAATGCGGGTAATATGCGCGGCTTCTGGGCGGTCGATCCCTGTCACGCCGACGGCGTGTCATGCGAGACGGGCGACGAGTGCTGCAACGGCTACTGCCGTCCCGACGCGAGCGGCAAGCTCGTCTGCGGCGGCAAGCCCAACGGCTGCGCGCAAGAGTACGAGAAGTGCGCGGTGACCACCGATTGCTGTGGGGCCACCATGGGCTTCGAGTGCATCAACGGCTTTTGCGTCCAGCCGCCGCCCGGCGTGAAGTAAAGCTCGGCTACTCGCGGGGCGGTCGCGACATGCGTATGGTCGGCGAGTGACGCCGCAGCGCATCGGCGAAGGGCGGGTGCGCATCGATGGGTTGCCAGGCCTGGGCCGAGGCATCTCGAATCTGCGCATTGCGAAGACCGCCGCGCGCGATGAGCGCGATGACCGCCTCGTCTTCGTGGGGGCCTGAAACTTCCCCGTCGAGCGATAAGTACCAAGACATGAGTCGATCAACGTAGCCCGATCCGCCGTCAGCGGCAAAGCGGGCTTTTGTGCACGGAGGCTATGCCCCCGCGGGAGGCCGCAGCGATGGCAGGGGAATCCCGCGAGTTTCCGGCAAAACCCAAACCCAGAGGCTCGTGGCGACGGCGAGCACGAGCGGCACCGCGAGACCTCCACTCAGGCCATGGCTTGCCACCGCGTAGCCCACCAGCACAGGTGCTCCGAGCTGAACGGCCCGTGCCAGGTTGTAAGTCGTTCCCATCGCCGTGGCGCGAATCTCGGTGGGGAAGAGCTCGGCCAGCAGCGCGCCGAATCCCGCCGTGCACCCCGAGCCAATACCGAGCACCAGCATCACCAGCCAAAAAAGGCCGGGATTGTCCGAGAGCCAGCTCCACGCGAACGCGAGCGGCGCGATGGCGCACGCGGTGGTCAGGGAGTAGATGGCAAACGCGGGGCGCCGTCCGATGCGATCGGAAACGACACCGAACGAAAGCATCCCGCTGAGCTGGCCGATCTG
>JBBSDY010000244.1:0-6237 GCA_038240245.1 Polyangiales bacterium | reverse complement strand
GACGCCAGCATCCACGCGGTAGATCGTCGAGGCGTTCGGTCCCTGTCCAGCCGGTGATCCCAGGTAAAACCACGTACCACCGATGCGAACGATGCTGCCCGGAAACGGAACGACGAGGGGGCTTCCGGCCGCATCTCTCCAGGCCACCACGGGCTCGCCTTGTGCGGCGCCGTAGAGATCGGTACGACCGGGACGCTGGGCGACGATCACCGCGGCGTGACCGGAGACGTCGAGAAGCGCCGACCAGGTCATCTGCTGGAGTGCGGTCAAGCCGAGCGCATCGGCGGCCTTTTCTTCGTCGGGCCAAAGGCCAGGCGTCACCGTGGTGGCCCGCGGGCCAGCGAGATCGAAACGGTCGTCGAAACGAACCTGCACGTGGCCGTTGTGAGACCAGTCGGCCCCCTTCGTTCCCCAGACGTACACGCGCGCCTGTGAGGTATCGGTTGCCGCCTCGAGGCCCTTCTCGTCACGCCGCAGCGCGGGCGGGGCCACACCTCGAAACGGGGTCCACGAGCTCGCGACGGCCGACCGATCGGGCGCGACGGGCAGCGTCCTCGACATGTTGCCCGGATTGAAAATAGGTGGAAGCGACCGCGGGGGGATGAGCGGCGGAGCAGCAGGGCCCGCCGTCGCAGTCTTCTTCGCCGGCGCGGCCAGATTCTCGCGCAGCGTCGCGCCAGTGGGTGACTTGGGCCGGACCGGTCCCGCGACTTCGCCGGTCGGCTCGCACCGCATCGAGACTCCGTGCGGCTCGGGCAGCCGGAAGGCGGGCAGCTCGGGCGCTGCCGCCATCACGAGATCGGGCGCGTCGGGAGCGCTCCCCCATCCGACGCGCAACCAGGTGCCGAGCTTTCCGTCGCGCGTCGCACCCTCGCTTGCACCCACCGGTCCGCACGCCGCCGACGCTCGCATCGAGCCTTCGAGCGCAGAAGCAATGAGATCGACGACCGACCAACTCATGCCGCCATCCGTCGTCTCCTTGCCGCGCGTGGTCGTGCCCCAGTCGAACGCGTAGCGGCCAGAAACCGCCGTTCGCTGGATCGCCGACGACGACGTTCCGAGGGTGACCTTGCCATCGAGACCGATTCGGAGACCGCGCAGCTCGTTGCCGACGACCGCCCAAGCCCCGAGCACCCCCGGATCGCGCTCCTCGACGCCACCTTCGATCATCGCTTTTTCGAGCCACGACGCGCGATCGCTCATGCTGATGGGCACGGTGACGAAGCCACGCCCATCGGAGATGAGCAGGTGGGCTCGCGACGAATCGCTGCCTTGCACCAGAAATAGCGATCGGCCATCGCGAAGCGCAACGGGACGAACCCCCTCTCGTTCGAATTTCGTCAGCGCGGGCAGCGTGACCTCTCGCTCCTCGCCGGAGGGAAAGAAAAAACAAAAGGTGCTGGCCCCGGACAGGCCCCACTCGTTGCGCGCGCAGCTTCCCGAAACCACGAGACCTCCATTGCCGCTCGAGATGATCTCGCGGGGGTGATCGACGAACCGCACGACTTCGTGCATCGCGAAGGGTCGATCGAAGGCGTAGACGGCGCTGCCGCCCGACGGAGCGTCGCACAAGAATCCGAAGTCACGACCCAGCGGGACGGCGCGGCAGAAGTCATCCTCCGGCCGAAAGGCTCCGGGGCGTGCCTCGAGAATGGCGCCGGTGGGATGGTCGGCATCCATGCGCTCGAGGGCAACGCGATAGAGCGAGCCGCCCTGTGCGAACACCGCGGCCTGCACGCCTCCCGGCCCGCGCACGGGCCATCCGCCTTCGATGGCAGCGCGCAAAGGACGTCGTCCGACGCCGCGAGGCATCGCAGAAGTCGCCGGCGTGGGCGGAGCAACGGTGGAGGCCGGCTCGTAGGGGACGACCTCACCGCTCGTTCCGAGCAAGAAGCGCTTGCCGGGTGTGTCGAGAACGAAGCTCCCTTCGCGAACCGATACCTGCGTCACGCTGCCGCCGAAAGGAACGGGGCGCCAGGTGTTGCCCGCGTCGAACGTCGTCAAGGCGCCGCGATAGTCGACCACGGCCACCGCACGCCACGCATCCGCAAACGCAAACGAGCCGATCGCGCTGCCCGCGGGCAACGGCTTGACCGATTTGGGCATCCCGGTAGCGGGATCGATCGCCTTGAGCCCTCCACTGGCCACGAGATAAACGCGATCGAAGCCGGGCACGATCTCGCCCACTTTACCGGGGACCACGGCCAAGGGCTCGAGATCGCCCATCCAGCTTTTCGAGCGCCAGAGCTGCGTCACTTCGCCGAGCGTGACGGCGAAGAGAACGCCTCCTCCCATTCGCGCGGGAAGTGCGACGGGCGGGCGAACCATCGCGGCGGGAAGGATTTCGCGAGCTCGCTCCAGGGATCCGTCGGGAAAATCGAGAATTCGCATCCCGTTCACGATCAGGCGTCGCGTTCCATCGGCGAGGGCATCGACGAGCCCCGGCGAGGTCGGTCCGACATCGGGCACCAGCCGGGCGGGCCCGGGCAGCGCCTCGGCCGGGTCGGACTCGGCAGACCAAGCGTCGCCGCTCACTGCCAGGCCCGCCAGCGCGAGCAACCAAGGGCCGATGCAGAAGCGCGCTCGCATCCAATCCGAGCCTAGCACTGGATTCCAGGGCCGGTCGGACCTAGATTCAAGGTGCATGATCGCCCCCGGCGCCGCGAAAACCCTGCCCATCGACCTCGAAGACGAGATCGTCAGGCTCAAGCGCGAGCGAAACGCCGTTCTGCTGGCCCACTACTACCAGGAGAGCGACATCCAGGATGTTTCCGACTTTCTGGGCGACTCGCTACAGCTCGCGCAAGAGGCCAAGAAGACGCAGGCCGACGTTATCTTGTTCGCCGGCGTGCACTTCATGGCCGAGACCGCCAAGATTCTCAACCCCGACAAGATCGTGATCGTGCCTGATCTCGACGCGGGCTGCTCGCTCGCCGACGGCTGCCCCGCCGACAGGTTTCGCGCCTGGCGCGAACGGCACCCCGGCGCCGTCGCCATCACGTACATCAACTGCTCGGCCGCGGTGAAGGCCGAGAGCGACTACATCTGCACCTCGTCCAACGCCGAGAAGATCGTGCGATCGATTCCCCTCGACAAAGAGATCCTCTTCGCTCCCGACAAGAACCTCGGCCGCTACATCGAGAAAAAGCTGGGCCGCAAGATGACGCTCTGGCAGGGCAGCTGCATCGTTCACGAAACGTTCAGCGAGCGAAAGTTGGTGGGACTGTTCGAGCGGCATCCCGACGCCGAGCTCATCGCGCACCCGGAGTGCGAAGACCCCATCCTGCAACGCGCCCACTTCATCGGCTCGACGACGGCGCTTCTCAAATACGCCGTCAGCTCGCCGGCGCAAAAGCTCATCGTGGCCACCGAGGCCGGCATCTTGCACCAGATGGCCAAGGCAGCTCCGCACAAGGAGCTCATCCCGCTGCCGCCCGATGCCAACTGCGCGTGCAACGAGTGCCCTTACATGAAACGCAACACGCTCGAGAAGGTCTATCTCGCGTTGCGCGATCTCGAGCCGCGCATCGAAATGTCCACCGAGCTGCGCGAGCGCGCCCGCATCCCCATTGACCGCATGCTCGCCCTCAGCAACTGAATGCGTTACCGGCTTCGATCTCGCCCTCGCCCAGGCCCGGCGGGATCAAGGCCGGTCGTTCGCACTGGCTCGTCACCTCGATGTGCTTGCCCTGCGTCGACGATTCTTCGAAGGCACACATGATGTCGAGCACGTGAAAGGCGAGATCGCCGCTCGCGCGGTGGGGCCTCTTCGCCTGGATGGCCGCGGCCATGTCGGAGACCCCCAGGCTTCGGCTGTTGATCGCGTGTGTGAACGATAGCGGCGTCCATTCCTGATCGCCGGCGCGAAAGATCATCGGCTCGCCGCCGAAACCGTTGGGATCGGGCACGCTGAGCGAGCCCTGCGTGCCGTAGATTTCGATGCAGGGCAGCTTGGCGCGCCACATGTCGAAACTGGCCAAAAGGGTGGCCGTGGCGCCGCTGTCGAAGTCGATGATGCCCGCATAGTGCGTGGGCACCTCGACCTTGATTTTCTGGCCGCTCTTCGGCTGGCTTACGATCGTCCGTTCGGCAAACGTGACCTTCGTCGACGCACTGACACGCCGGGCGCGACCGAGAAATGCAACGAGCGCCGTCAGGTAGTAGGGGCCCATGTCGAAGAGGGGACCGCCGCCCGGCTGGTAGTAAAATTCGGGATCGGGATGCCAGCTCTCGTGTCCGTGCCCGGTGACGAAGGCCGTTGCGGCGACGGGCTCGCCGATGAGACCGTCGGCCACCGCCTTGAGGCACGTCTGGATGCCCGCGCCGAGAAACGTATCGGGAGCGCTGCCCACCCGCAGCCCGCTCGACTGGGCGAGCGTCAGGACGCCTTGTCCCTCGGCGCGCGAGAGGGCGAGCGGTTTTTCGGAGTAAACATGCTTGTTGGCGCGAAGGACGGCGAGATCGACCTCGGCGTGGACCCTGGGAATCGTGAGGTTGACGACGATTTCGATGTCGGGTGTCGCCAGCAGCTCGTCGACCGAGCACGCCCGCGGGATGCCATGCGTCGTGGCGGCTGCCCTGGCGCGCGCGATGTCGATGTCGGCACAGGCCACCACCGCGAGATTCGCGAACTTCTCGCCAGCGGGAAGGTACGCCTTGCTGATGTTCCCGCAGCCGATCACTCCGATCTTGGTGCGCGTCGCCATCTCTTCAGCGGCTGGCCCAGAGCAGGCCGCGCTCGACGATGACGCGGGCCTCGCGCACGTCGAAGTCGCTGGCGTGGTGGCCGAAGCTAGCGCCAAATAGTTTGCCCTTGCCCCAGCGTCGTTTCCAGACGACGGGCATCACCACACCCTTGATCCAGGGGATATTTTCGCCTCCGAACGTCGTGGTCGCGAGGACGTCCATCAGCGGATCGACGTGAAGGTAGTACTGCTCGGAATGCATGCCGAAGTCGGTGAGACCGGCGGTGATGGGATCGGTGCTGTTGGCGATGCTGATGTCGAAGTCCATGACGTTGCCGGGATGGGCGACCCACTGGGCACCGGTCATGAACTGGTAGTCGACGCTGTTGCGAAACGAATCGACGAGACCGCCGTGCCAGCCGGCCAGTCCCACACCGTGGTCGCGCACCGCCGTGATGAGCCCCTTTTGCTGCTCGTCGGTGATGGTGCCCATCGTCCAGACTTGCACCACCAGGCTCAACGCATTCATTTTCTCGGCGTCGAGGTAGGCATCGAGCGTGTCCGCAATTTCGACCTCGAAGCCGTTCGCGCGCAGGTGCGGAGCGAACCGTTCGACGGTCTGCTGGGGCTCGTGGCCATCCCATCCACCCCAGACCATCAGCGCTTTCTTCATCGACCGCTCGCCTCCATTTGGCGCGGAAGGGTACGTGTTCGTGGTCGCGCCGTCATCAAGAAAGGTGTAGGAGTCGCGCATGCGTTACGGCTACTTCGACGACCACAATCGCGAGTACGTCATTCAGGACCCGAACACCCCCATGTCGTGGGTGAACTACCTGGGGACCGATGAGTACTGCGGCATCATCTCCAACAACGCCAGCGGGTACGGTTTTCACAAATCCGCCAAGAGTGGGCGGCTGACGCGCTTTCGCTTCAACAGCGTGCCGATGGACCGGCCCGGCCGGTACATCTACGTGCGCGACGACGCCGACGGCGATTTCTGGTCGTCCACCTGGCAGCCGGTCGCAAAATCGCTGAGCGAGTACAAGACCATCTGTGCGCATGGTCTCGGCTACACCCGCTTCACCAGCGAGTACCGGGGCATCCGCACCAGCAGTCGTTATTTCGTGCCCATCGGCGAGAACCTCGAGCTGTGGGAAGTCGAGATCGAAAACACCTCGGACAAGACGCGCGACATCTCACTCTTCACGTATGCCGAGTGGTGCTTCTGGGACATGAACCAGGACGCGTTCAACTTTCAATACATCCTCTATACGTGTCGCATGGGATACCAGAACGACATCGTCGACTACTCGATTCGTCTGTGGCCGTTCCGCGAGCCCAAGGGCTTCATGGCCTCCACTTTGCCCGTGGAGAGCTTCGACACCGACCGCGACGTTTTTCTCGGTCGATACCGGAGCGAAAGCAACCCCGAGTCGGTCGAGCGCGGGCGGTGCTCGAACAGCATCGCCCTGGGCGGCACGCCTTGCGGCTCGCTCCACAACAAGATCCGTCTGGCGCCGGGCGAAAAAAAATACGTCGTCTATGTGGTGGG
>JBBSDY010000243.1:0-6255 GCA_038240245.1 Polyangiales bacterium | reverse complement strand
CCAGCACGCCGAAGACCACGCCCTCACCGAGGGCTCCCAGATGCACGAAGGCATCGTCTCCACACGCCTTGGCTTGCGCGGCTGGCCGCGCGTCGCCGAAGACATCATCGTCGCTCGCGACGTCCTGCTCGCCGAGGCCACCGGAGCCAAGTACCACGTCGCCCACGTCTCCAGCCTCGGCGCCGTGCGCATCTTGCGCGAAGCCAAATCGCGCGGACTGCGCGTCAGCGCCGAAGTCACCCCGCACCACCTGCTCCTCACCGATGCGGCCGTCCTCGGATACCAAACCGCGTGCAAGGTGAACCCTCCCCTGCGCACCGACGAAGACGTCGCCGCGCTCCGAGGCGCCCTTGCCGATGGAACCATCGACGCCATCGCCACCGATCACGCGCCGCACTCGCCCCTCGAAAAAGACTGCGAGTTTGGCGCCGCGTCCCCGGGGATTATCGGCCTCGAAACCTGCTTCCCGCTGCTTCTCGGGCTCGTCCGATCGCAGGCCATCCCGCTGCAGAGGCTCATCGAGGCGCTCACCGTGGCGCCCGCGCGCGTCGTCGGCCTCATGCCGCCCAGCATTTTCGAGGGACTGCCGGCGGCGCTGGTCATGATCGAGCCCGAGCGCACATTCACCATCGACATCCCTCACCTTCGATCGAAGAGCCACAACACACCGTTTCTGGGACATCAGGTCACCGGAGCCGTCGTGTTGACGATGAGCGAAGGCGCCATCATCTTCGACACCACAGAGGACGCATGAGCGGCGAACGAGCACACCTGGCGCTGGCTGACGGCAAGCTGTTCGAAGGCATCGCCTGGGGCGCGAGCGGCGTCGCCACCGGCGAGGCCGTCTTCACGACCGGGATGACCGGCTACGAAGAAGTGCTCACCGACCCTTCGTACTGCGGCCAGATCGTCACCATGACGGCGCCCCACATCGGAAACACCGGCATCAACCCCGAAGATACCGAAAGCGTCGCAGGCCTGCCCCAAGTGGCAGGGTTCATCGTTCGCGACGCCAGCACCACCACGTCCAACTACCGCTCCACCGAAAGCCTCGACGCATACCTCTCGCGCCACGGCATCGTCGCCATCTCCGGCGTCGACACACGCGCGCTCACGCGCCACCTGCGCGACCACGGATCGCAGAACGGCGCCATCGGTGCAGCGAGCCCCGAGGTCCTGCTCCGCAAGGCACGCGAAGCGCCGTCCATGGCGGGCCTCGATCTCGTGCAGCGGGTCACACCCCAAGAACCGTACGCCTTCACCGAATCGTCGGGGGCATGGAGCACCCACCCTGTCCGCGCGGCCGAGCGTCACGTGGTCGCCATCGATCTCGGCATGAAGCGCAACATCCTGCGCTGCCTCGTCGACGCGGGGTGCCGCGTCACCGTCGTGCCGGCAAAGACCACGGCCGCCGAGATCCTCGCGCTTCGCCCGGACGGCGTGTTTCTCTCCAACGGCCCTGGCGATCCTGCCCCAGTGACGTACGCCATCGAGACCATCAAGGGGCTGCTTGGGCGCACACCGCTCTTTGGAATTTGCCTGGGGCACCAGCTTCTCAGCCTGGCGCTCGGCGCCACCACCTACAAGCTCAAGTTCGGCCATCGCGGCGTCAACCAGCCGGTCCTCGACAAGACCACCGGCAAGGTCGAGATCACCACTCAGAACCACGGGTTTGCCGTCGATCTCGCCTCGCTCGAGGGCCGCGCACAAACCACGCACGTCCACCTCAACGACAACACGAGCGAAGGCCTTGCCGTTGCCGAGCTCAAGGCGTTCTCCGTCCAGTACCACCCCGAGGCCGCCGCCGGCCCGCACGACGCGCTCTACCTGTTCGAGCGATTCACGAACCTCATCGACGCGGCCCGCGGTTGATCGACGATCCGGCGGATCCCACGCGCGCCGCTTCGCGGACATTTGGCGGAGCGGTCGCTACTTTTTTTTGCTGAACAGATCGCCCAGGGTTCCGAATCCGCGCGTGGTGGGCTCGGCTTTTCCGCCGCCCTTGCGGTGCTGCTCGTACTCGCGACGCTCGGCGTCGGCGTTGAGCGCGACGATGGAGAGGTTGATCCGGCCGCGGTCGTCGATCGCCATCACCTTGGCTTCGAGCTCGACGCCGAGCGGAAAGTGCTTGTGCAGATCGGCTCCCCGCGGGACGCCGAGCTCGGCGGCGGGAACCAGACCGCGGATCGTGCGCTTGCCGGGGACGGCTGCACCGAGCTGCAAGAACACCCCATAGCGTTCGACTTGCGCCACGGTGCCCAGCACCTTGGCGCCCACAGTGACGGCGCCCGAGGATGCGGCCCCCTCGACGGCGACCGGCTGGGCGTCGAGCTCTTCGGAAGCGGGTGGACGTACCAGGACCGGAAGAAGGCGCACGGCTCCGGTGCGGCCGCCCATCTCGACGATGCGCGCCGTGATGCGGGAGCCGATCTTGGCGGTGAGCTCGCCGGCTTTGTTGGTCAGATCCTTGGCCTCGATGAAGCCCTCTTGCTTGCCGTCGAGCTCCACGAAGACCGCGTCTCGGCCGATCTGAACGACGACCACGTCGAGCTCTTCGCCGACCGAAAACGAGCGGCGCATGGGGGTACGACCGGCTTCGCTCTCGAAGAGCGCAGCAAAGGACTCGCCACCCCTTCGGATGGGCGCCGGGGGCTCCTTCGGTTCCTGAGGCATTGACTCACCCTTAGCGCGGGTGGGCTGCGGGCGCTATATTGCGCGGCTCCCATGCCGGACGCCCCCAAAACCATCCACCTGGTGAGCCTCGGATGCGTCAAAAATCGCGTCGACAGCGAGGTCATGCTGGGGGTGGCCGAGCTGGCGGGCTTCGTCCACGTCGCCAGGCCCGAGGACGCCGAGGTCATTCTCGTCAATACGTGCGGTTTCATCGGTGAAGCCAAGCAAGAATCCATCGAGACCATTTTCGAGATGGCCGCCCACAAAGAGAGCGGCGCGTGCCAGCGCCTCGTGGTGGCGGGATGCCTGTCCCAGCGCCATCCGCAGGAGCTGGCCGCCGAGATGCCCGAGGTCGATCACTTTCTCGGATCGAGCGACATGCTCGGTCTAAAATCGGTTCTTTCGGGCAAGGCCGAGCGCATGCTGGTGGGCGATCCGGCAAGCTGGCTCATCCAGGCGACCGATCCGCGCACCGTCAGTACCGGGCGGGCCAGCGCGTACGTCAAGATCGCCGAAGGCTGCAACCGCAGCTGCTCGTTTTGCATCATACCCAAGCTGCGCGGCAAGCAGCGGTCGCGAACGGCCGACGACATCGTGCGCGAGGTCGAAGGCCTGGCCGGGCGGGGCGTGTTCGAGATCAACCTCATCTCGCAGGACACCATCGCCTATGGCCGCGATCTCGAGGCCGCCGAGACCCTCGAAACCGTCGTGCGCCGCGTGGCCGATGTCGCGGGAGTGCGCTGGGTTCGACTCTTCTACCTCTACCCCGAGACGATGACCGACGGCCTCGTCGACCTTCTCGCACAGCACCCGCGCGTCCTTCCTTACGTCGACATGCCCCTGCAGCACGCCGCTGACGGCATGCTCCGTCGCATGCGCCGTGGCCACGGGGGCGCGCGCTTGCGCAAGTTGGTCGATCGACTGCGCCGCCAGGTCCCCGGCCTGGTCTTTCGCACGGCCTTCATCGTCGGGCACCCCGGCGAGACCGACGACGAGTTTGCCGAGCTGCTCGACTTCGTGCGCTGGGCCGAGTTCGATCGCGTCGCTGCCTTCCGCTACTCCGACGAGGACGGTGTGCGCAGCGAAACCATGGACGGCAAGGTCCCCGAGAAGCTGGCCGCGGCCCGATTTCGCAAGCTCATGGCGCTGCAGCGACCCATCTCGCGCGCCAAGAACCAAAAGCTCGTGGGCAGCCGAATCGACGTGGTGGTCGAGGGACCGAGCGACGAGCACGAGTACGTGCTCATGGGGCGTCACGCGGGGCAAGCTCCCGACATCGACGGTCAGGTCTACTTGTCGGGCGGCGAGGCCACCCCCGGAACGCTCCGCAAGGTCGAGATCACACAGGCGTCGGACTACGATCTCGTGGGCGAGCTGACCGACGAGACCATCGGCGACGTGCGGCACCTTGCCGCCGCGGCGGGCGCGACCTCTGCGCGGGTATCGCTGCGCGTCGTGCCCGCTTCCTACCGATGAAGAGTTCCACTATGGTGGCTGCCCACCCATGAAACAAGCCACGATCCGCAGCGTCTGTGAGTGCCAGGCCAAGCTCGAGGCCATTCTCGACGAAAATCGCCACGTGCTCTGCGGCTTTGCGATCGGCCACGACCACGAGCGAGAGATCGCCCCCGCGCACAGCATCGAGGCAGAGAGCAAGCAATTCGACGTCGGCTGGCTCTGCAACATCTGCGGGCGCAACACCTTGCGCAGCTTCGACGCCGACGGTCTCGTGTGGCGTGATGTCGATCCTCCCGCCGTTGCGCCGGCAGCGGCCCCCGTACCGGCGGCGCCACGCGTTCCTTCAGCGGCCAATTCTCCCGTCAGCGCAGCGACCGCCGTCGCGCTCAAATCACTCACCTCGCCGTCGAAGCCTCCCAGCGTACCTCCCAAGACGCCGAGCAATCCGCCGGGCTCACCCAAGACGTAGACGCCCGCACCACCGGGGCTAGGCCATCAGCTATTTTTGTCCTTGCCTAGCCCATAGTCGGCGATCTTTTTGGCCACCGTGGGGTACGAGACACCCAGCAATCGTGCCACCTGGGTGCGGTTGCCCTGCGCAAAGGAAAGCAGGCGCGCGATGTACTCGGCCTCGAGACGGTCGAGCGTGGGCGGCTGCCCTGCTTCGTCGAGACTGATCGAGAAAAATTGCGAACGCAAAACGTCGTCGCTGGTGGGGCCCGAAAGAACGATGCTCTCGGGACCGATCCGCTCGCTGCTCGACAGGATCACGGCTCTTTCGATGAGGTTCTTGAGCTCGCGCACGTTGCCCGGATAGTCGTACGCGCGAAGGATGCGCTCGGTCTCGAGGGCCAGCGAGAGCGCCGGCTTTTTCATGCGCGAGGCGAACATGGCCACGAACTTTCGCGCCAGGGGCAGGATGTCGTCGCGCCGATCGCGCAGGGGCGGCAGCCGCAAGTGAAAAACGTCGAGGCGATGGTAGAGATCGAGGCGAAAGGCTCCCCGTTTGACCTCGCCGGCGAGATCCTTGTTGGTTGCGGCGATGACCCGGACGTCGACCTTGAGATCGCGCGTACCTCCCAGGCGGCGGAAGGTCATCTCTTCGAGAACCTTCAGCAGCTTGGCCTGCGTGCCCGGCTGCATCTCGCCAATTTCGTCGAGAAAGAGCGTTCCCCCGTCGGCCGCTTCGAAGAGGCCGCGCTTCTGCGACTTGGCATCGGTGAATGCGCCCTTCTCGTAGCCGAACAGCTCGCTTTCCAGCAGGTTGTCGGGCAGTGACGCGCAGTTGATCTCGATGAAGGGCTGCAGACATCGCCCCGCGGTCTTCTGATGGATGAGGTTGGCCACCAGCTCCTTGCCCGTTCCGGATTCACCCTGGATGAGCACCGTCGTACCCTCGGAGAGGGCGACCTTCTCGACCTTCTGCACCACTTCGCGGATGGCGGTCGATTCGCCGAGGACGAGATCGCCCTGCGCGGCCTTCTCGCGACCCTTCAAGTTTCTCACCTGGCGCTGCAGCCTTTTGGCCTCGAGCGCTCGACGAAACGTCACGATGAGCTCGGGCAATCGCACCGGTTTGGCCAGGTAATCGAAGGCGCCGAGCTTCAAGGCTTGCACGGCGCTGTTCACGTCGGCGAACGCGGTTGCCATCACCACCAGCGTATCGACCTCGCGCTCTCGGGCCTCGCAGAGCAGCTCTTCGAGGACCTTGACACCGTCGGTATCGGGCAGGTTGCGATCGAGGATGACGAAGTCGGTGGGCTCGCGTTGCCAGCTTCGCAGCCCGGCTTCGCCGCTCGACGCGCCGGTTACGTCGAAACCGTCGGCGGAGAGCGCCTCTTCGACCACGATACGGAACGTCTTCTCGTCGTCGATGATCAGAACAGTGGGTTTCATGTCGAAGTGTTAGCCGGGTAGCCGAACTTGGAGAAGCGCCCCGCCCAGATCGGGTGCGGCGCGGGCTTCGAGTCTGCCACCATGCGCCTGAACATAGCGCAGAGAGGTGGGAAGGCCGAGTCCCGTCCCGTTGGGTTTGGTCGTAAAAAACGGCTCGAACAGGTGCTGCTGCGCCTCGGCCGAAATTCCCGGACCGTCATCGGCCACCTCGACGATCGCCTCGCCGTT
>JBBSDY010000242.1:0-6278 GCA_038240245.1 Polyangiales bacterium | reverse complement strand
TCTGAGGGTGGATGGGGTCGATGTACACCTCGCCGGTGATGGGCGTCGGCATCGCCATGGCGCCACATGATCCCGCTACCGAATCGTCGGTTCGACGGTTGACGTACTTGGTTCCATCGCCGATCCCGTCCGCGGTGAGGTCGAGCCCCGGAATAGCAGGCATGTCCTTGCCGTGACAGGCCGCAAATCCCGAGCAGCTATGGCACTTCGCGAAGGTGTCTTGCAAAGGTGTACAGGTCCGCGAAAGGATGGCGAACCCGCAATCCGAGAAAAGTGCAGGCTCACCCTCCTCTTCGAGTGCCACGAGGCGGCCGGCGCAAGCGCTGAGCACGCAGGCCGCCAAGACGAGGGAAACGAGACGGGTCATCGAAGGTAAGAGCCCACGTTGCGACCGATCGGCTCACCGCGACCGCTGGCCGCCCTGGGCGCCCTGGACGCCATGATACGGTAATCAACCTCGGTGCGGTGAGCTGCTTTGCGTCGCTCGTGGCTCTTACCTTGCGCAGCGTGGACCATCCCATGTCGAACTTCGCCCGCCGGCTTGGCCAACCACGCGCGGCCCACGTGCGCGAGCTCGCAGCCGGCCCCGACATCGACGACGCCACCCTGGTGGCGCGAGCTCGGGACGGCGATCGCGGCGCGGAAGAGGCCGTCTACTACCGACACGTCCACTACATCGCGGGCATGGTGGCGCGCCTTCTCGGCAGCCGCGAAGAAGCCGAGGACGTCGTGCAAGACACCTTCGCCATCGCGCTCGACGAGCTGTCGAGCCTCCGGCAGCCCGAAGCCCTGCGGTCGTGGCTGGCGCAGATTGCCGTGAGCCAGGTGCGTCGCAAGATGCGCCGCTCGCGTCTGCTCGCGCGGTTGGGTCTTTTTCCGACCTTCGATCACGTCGATCTCGAGTCGCTGGCGGTTGTCGATTCATCCGCCGAGGCACGTGCCGAGCTGGCTGCCATCGGGCGCATGTTGGCGGGCGTTCCCACCGACGACCGACTCGCCTGGATGCTCCGACACATCGAGGGCGAGGCGCTCGACGACGTGGCGCGTCTCTGCCGCTGCTCACTTGCCACCGCGAAGCGACGAATCGCGCGCGCGGCCGAGCACCTCCGCGCATACCTCGACGACGGGAGGACGCGCCAGTGACGGACTTGCAGCCGCTTCACACCGCGCTCGACGCAGGTGTCGACGCGCCGGCGGCGCGGCGCATGTGGCGCGGGATCGCCCGGCGCCGGCAGCAACGCGGCCAGGCCAGGCATCGACGCGCTCTTTTGGGTGCATTTCTGGTGGGGGTGGCCTCTGCGCTCTGTGTTATCGGGCTCGTGAATCACGGGGGCGTCACGCAACGTGCGATGTACGCCGACAGCACGCTGAAGCTTCGCAGCGGTGAAGCCTGGAGCTCCATCGATGCGCAAGACACGATGCAGAGCGCCGAACTCGGCGACGGCTCGCGCATCGAGCTTGGCAAGGGGCGATTGACGGCGCTCGAGAACACCGATCGCTCTCTCGTCCTCAAGCTCGACCATGGGCGCGCGCTGTTCGACGTGCATCCGGGAGGGCCGCGCCGGTGGTCGATCGAAACGGGACTTGCCACCGTCGAAGTCGTCGGTACGCGTTTTACGGTGACGCGATCGGCAACCCAGGTCGTGGTCGAGGTCGAACGAGGCGTGGTCCTGGTCCGCGGCGATAACGTCGCCGATCACGTTCAGCGCCTCGTCGCGGGCGACCGGCTCGTCGTCGAAGAGCGACGATCCGTCGCCCCGCCGGCTCTTTCCGCGAGCGATCCGCCCACCAGCGCAAGCGATCCGCCCACCAGCGCAAGCGACCCACCTCCCGATCGAATCAAGACGGTCGCATCGCCGCCGGAGTGGAACGATCTCGCGCAGAAGGGCGCCTACTCCGAGGCGTACGACAAGCTCGGGACACGCGGTATCGCCGCGCAGGTCGAGAAGGCCGATCTCGACCAGCTTCTCACCCTGGCCGACGTGGCGAGATTGTCCGGGCATCCGGCCGACGCGGTGGGACCATTGCAACGCATCGTCACCGAGCATCGAGCCGATGCGCGCGCCGCACTGGCCGGCTTCACACTCGGCCGCCTTCATCTCGATTCGCTGGGTGATCCGGCCAGGGCAGCCGCCGACTTTCGCTCGGCCATCGGACTGCGGTTGCCCAGTGCGTTGCTCGAGGATGCCCACCTGCGGTGGATCGAAGCCGCTGCCCGGGCCGGTGATCCCAAACAAGCCCAAGAGGCCTACGATCGCTACCGTTCGCATTTTTCGCAATCGTCGCGCATGAGCATCGCCGAACGTTGGGCACACGAGCGCTGAGCCGATTGCGGGCGTTCAAGGTGCGCGCCGCGGCCGTTGCGTGCTTGCTCTCTGCGAAGCCAGGTGCGGCGGGGGCCGATGCTTCGTCCGCCGTTGCGAAGGCGATCGTTCTCGATGCGCCGACATGTGAGACGCCGTCGTTCTCGAGCGCCGAGTTCCGTCGCCTGCTCGGCATCGAGCTCACCGGCGATCGCCTCAAGATCCAGGAGGCCATCTCTCGGGAGAATGGCGCCCGGGTTGTGGATGAGCTGGTCATCCGCGTGCCGGCCGACGCGTGTCGTGCCGATGCCTCCGAAGTCGTGGTCGCGCTGCGCTCCAAGACGGAAGATGGAGTGACCCAGCGGGTCGTCAGGGTCAGCATGGCGGATGTGAGCGCCAACGCGCGACCGCGCACGCTCGCGCTGGCCGTTGCCGAGCTCATTCGAGAGATCCGGCAGCGCAGCCCGGAGCGTGCAACGGCCGACCCCACCGAAACCTCGGTGCCACCGCCCTTGGCCGATGCGCCCGTGGAGAGCAAGCAACCACCGTCACCGCCGCCGGCAACGGACGATGCTCGCCACGCCGACGACATCGCGCTCGGAGCCACGTGGCGCCTCTTCACGTCGGCGCGGACGTCGCTGCTCGGCGGCCAGCTCAGCGGCACGGTACCTCTCCCGCTCCCCGGGCTGCGACTGCGCGGCGATCTGGGTGGAGCCGTGGGCACGGTGACCGATCCGCTGGGCAGTGTGCAGATCTCGATCCTCTCCGCAGGGATCGCGGCGCTCCTCATGACCGAAGGCCGACCCACGCTCGTGCTGGGGCCTCGCTTGGAGATCGGGTACTCGTACGGGGGCGGCGCGACGAAGCGCACGGCCACCACGACGCGCGGCGACGGAAGCACGTTCATCGGCGCCTCGCTCCTCGCTGGTGTGCGCGCTCCGGTGCTCGGACCGCTTTCAGCCACCCTGGAGATCGAAATGGGAGCAGCCTTGCGCGGACAAGAAGTGTTCGCGAACGATCGGCTCATCGCCTCGACCACCGGCCCGTTTGCTGGAGCCCGGGCCGGCATCGCCTACGTCTACTGAAAGCTAGCCCTTGCCCGCGTCCATCGCGCCGTTGGCCGAGCCAGCCTTGCCCGCGTCGACGCCGCTACCGCCCGAACCGCCGGCACCACCCGCGCCGCCGGAGCCGCCGGAGCCGGCCTGACCCGAACCCCCTGCTCCGCCCGCGCCGCTCATGCCGCCAGCACCGCCGCCCGCGCTCACACCCGGGATTTTCTTGATCCAGTCGAGAATGCACTGTTGGTCGGTCGTTGACAGAAACGTCGTCGACGCGAAGGGCATCCTCGAGCCGCACCCAAAGGTAGCGGTCACCTTTTGGTAGATGAGGCTATTTTCGGGGGCCCTCGGATCCACCAAGACCTTGCCCTTGATGGCCGTGGGCATGGCCATGGCACCGCAAGAACCCGCGACCGAATCGTCGGCGGCCTTGTTGATGAACTGCGTTCCGTCACCAATGGCGGACGCCGTGAAGTCGAGACCCGCGATGGAAGGCATGTCCTTGCCGTGGCAGGCCGAAAACCCGGAGCAGCTCTTGCACTTGGCGAAGGTGTCTTGGGTCGGGCTGCACTCTTTCGTCAGGATGGCCAGACCGCAATCCGTCGGCGTCCCCGATCCCCCGGCGCCGGTCGTAGCGCCCTTCAGCTGGTTGATTTCTTCTTCCGTCAGCGTGCCAGCGCACCCCGGCGTCACGAACGGCAGAAAGATGCTGACGGGCACTGCGAGCCATAGAAAATGATATTTTTTCATCGGTTTTGACCGTTCAGAATATGGCGGAGACGCCGAGGTGGAGGACCAAGTAGTGATCGAGGTAGCCGCCGGCAATGGCTGGATCACCAATCTGCGGGTGGGCACTGGAGAAGATGCGGACGTAGTTGGCGGTCACCTTGCCGGCTAGCCAAGGCATGATGTTGTAGGCACCACCCACCAAGGCATCGACGCCGCCCACGGTTTCGTGAGGGAACTTGTCACCGATGGGGCCCGCGGAGAGCATGTACATGTAGCCCGCGCCGCCGAGCAAAGAAAACGCGCCGAAGGGGACACGAATGTCGGCTGCCGGCCGGATGTACTTGTAGTGAACCGCGGGGACCTCTTGGACGACGCTATCGCTACCGGTGAATCCGAACTTGAAGTCGCCGTAGCCGGCCTCGAGACCGATGAGGGGAGCGTCTGCTCCGTCGCCGGCCTTGATTCGGCCGTGCACACCAAATCCGTAGCGCTGCCAGGAGCCGACCGCCGACGCCAGGCCGTCGCGCGTCTTGGATTCCCAGCCCATGGCCATGCCGAAATGACCGGCAATGCCGATGTCCTTGGCGAAGGCGATGCCGCTGGTGGCGCCCGGATAGAACTCGGCGCCGATGGCCCACATCGCCACGGCCGGTGCCGCATACGCGCGGAGCGCGCCGGCCAGCGGATCGTTGTATTTGAAGTTGCGCATCCCGGCCTCGCCACCGGCATCGACTACGAACATCGCGTTGGTGTAGTCGACCTTGCCGCGCTTCTTGGCGGGGCCGGTGTCCTTTTCGGGGTTCGAGCTGTCGACGGAGACCGACGCTTCGGCCTCTTTCGGCTCGGCCTTGTCGGCCTTGTCGGCCTTGGGAGACTCGGCTGGCTCTTCTTTGCCTGAGCCGGCCGCAACGTCTTGCAGAGGCGCGCCGAGGAGCGGCGAATACTTCTGCTTGGCGTTGTCGCCCTTGGCGAGAACGATGTTCTCTTCGATGACGGGCTCGAGCTGCGACCTCAAGATGAGGACGAGTCGCACTTCGCGACCACCGCCCTTGCCCTTTTTGGACCGCGCCGACAGAACGCCTGCGACGCCGGCCTGGGAGAGCGCCTTCTTGATGCCGGTGAGCGTCTGCCTGCGCCCCTTGGGCGTAGAGAGCGCGTCGGCGAGCGATCCGTTGACACCTTGCGCAGCGAGCGCAGCCGTCAGATCGGTCGCGTCTTGCACCGCGAGGCCCGAGGGCATCGATTGCGCCAAATCGCTGCGAACGACATCCGTGTCAGCGCCTTCGGCGACGATGACGACACCTTTCGTTTTTGCTGCGAAAACCAAGCTCGCCACGAGAAACGTGGCGAGCGCCGTGAGCCAGGACAGGGTCTTTCTCATTTCGTACACACCTTGGGCAGTAGCCCTACTACTGGAGACGCTGTAATTCGAAACTATAAGTGCAGTGAGACGGCATTTCCAGCTCAGATCTCGAAGACTGGTGCTTCCCTGACTGAACTATTCTTCCAGGAACGAAGCGGCGGGGACAAGAGAAACGCTTTCGTTTCGATTTCACGACGCGATGCGGCACAAAGCGCAAAGGCATCGCACTTTGTCAAACAAACTCAGCAACCGGCCCCGCATTTGGACGATGGAGCAGTGTGACCAGGGTGAGCATCCTTCGCACGCGCTCGACTGCACTTGAAGACTGGCACAACCTCAGGTGCAGAGCTCTCGACGAAATCGAGCAGGCACACCGGGCTGTAGAGGGAACGGGGCGTGGTCGTCGCTACGCGACGCTCCAAGTCAACCACGCATTCGCAGTGCTTCTATCATCTCAGTTTCAGGGGTTCTGTCGAGACTTGCACTCCGAAGCAGTGGAGTTCGTCGTCGCCCACACCTCGCCCCTCGCCGTCGGAAACGCGTTGCGATTGGTCATGATGCAGGGGAGGAAGCTCAGCACGGGAAATCCTAACCCAGGAAATATCGGATCCGACTTCGCGCGCCTCGGTATGGAGTTCTGGTTGGAAATCGTGGACGTCGACCCCCGAAGTGAGCAGCGGCAAGAGTCGCTCAACCAGCTGATGACATGGCGAAACGCAGTGGCGCACCAAGATTGGTCGAGGGTTCCGGGGAGAAGTCCAAATCTGCGACTGTCGCTCGTACGGAGATGGCGCGCTGCATGCCACGGGTTGGCGAGGTCGTTCG
>JBBSDY010000241.1:0-6291 GCA_038240245.1 Polyangiales bacterium | reverse complement strand
GGGGGGTTTGGGGCAGGCGATGAATTTGGGCATCGTCGCGTTGTCACCGGCAATCGACACGGTGGGATCCGCATCGCCGTGGAAGGCCCAGAGCGCGGTCTTGGTGAGAAAGCCGCACATCTTCGAGCTATAGATGGGCGTGGCATCGCCCGAGATGAGAACGGCCGCCGCGACCTGCTCGCTGCCGAACTGCGCGAGGTAGGAAGCCGAGCCGAGCGCTCCGCAGCTGAGGCCCGTCAAGTAGACGCGCTTGGGATCGACCGCGTACTTGCCGATCGCAAAGGTCATGAAATCGTGAATCTCGGTGGCCGATGGACAGCCGCCGCCGGCGTGCTGCGGAGACAGAACGACGAAGGGTCGCGTGGCCGCCCACTGGTTGGCTTTGATGAGCTTGGGCGGACCGTTCGCCTGCACGATGTTGAGAGCGGCGGCGTCGCCCGCGCCGTTTTCGCCGATGCCGTGCCAGAAGACGAGCAGCGGGCTGGGGATGCCGTTGCCATAACCCTTGGGCAGGTATTCCCAAAAGCCGTTCTTGGCGTCGGTCATGCCGAGGGGACGCGCCGTGTTCGTGCTCGCCGCGAGCCCAGCGTCGGTGGCGACAGGACCACCGCCGTCCTTGGGGGAGGCCGCGTCGGGCGTGGAGGCGTCCGATTCGTTCTGCCCACCTGCGCTACCTCCGCTACCGGTCGTGTTACCGGCGCTGCCAGCGCTGCTTCCGCCGGTGCCGTTGCTCCCCGCGGTGGCAACGTTGCCCGCCGTGCCGCTGGTGGTCGCCCCTGCGCCGGCGTTTCCGCCAACGCCCATGTCGCCGGTCATCATCGGACCGCCGTCATCACCGGAGCCGCAACCGAGAAACCCGACGGTCACGAGCGGAAGACAAAGAGAGGCCAGGCGGCGCAACGAGACTTGTTGGTGCATGCCGAAGATCATACCCGGCTCGAAGGCCAATTCTACGCTGACTTGGTGTGGTTTCGGGTAAGTCCGAGTGGCTCACGCGATGAGCTTCAACGGTTTCCCATCACGACCACCGTTCCAAACGGCGGTTTTCGGCGAGGCTTGCGCGGCACGACCCACAGCACATCGAGGACGCATGCGTCGCGTGTTCTCGGCAGCATGCCCTCGAGATCCGTCAAGTAGACGACCGAGAAACGCTCGACCTTGCGGCGCGCCTCGTCGATGAGACGGTTCAACGCGGGGATGAAGCTCGTCCCGCCTCGTCCGTGAATGGCGATGTCTTCGGTCAAGAGCTCGGCAGGTGTCACGAGACGATCGGAGGTCACCTCGGAGTCGGCCTGCATGAGCCTTACCTCTTCGACGCCTTCCGCGGTGGCCGCCGATGCGACCGCGCCCAGAAAACGCGAGAGCATCGTCAAGTCAATCGAGCCCGAGGTATCGAGGACCGCGACGAGCTGACCGGCCAGCACGACCTTGCGACCGGGCATCGTGACGACGTCGGGCCAGTGACCGGTATCGTGCGCGATGGCGCTCATCCGGCGCGAAGGACGCAGCCAGGTGCGCTCCGTTCGCGTGAGGGACGACACCGACCTCTGCAGGATGACCGTCCAGCTCGGCGGCGGCTCGATCACCGCACGGATCATCTCGTCGATCCACGCCGGTGCATCGGCCCACGTCTTTCCGCCCGAGGCGCGCTCCTCCTGCATCGCCGTGGCAAGGCGCATCTTCCAGGCGAGCGCGCGCGACTGCGCGTCGACTCCGGGCGACGCCGACGACGGTGCTCCCGCCGGCGCCACACCACGTGTGCCCGGCGGCGGCTCATCGGGCATCGCCACGTCGCAGAGATCGCACCAGTCGTCGCCGGGACGCGCACCATCCGGCAAGACGGTGAAGATCTCCTCTGCGCTCGAGCCAGGAGGCAGCTCGTCGGGCGGAGGGGGAAGCCCGAGAGCGAGACCTGCACCTCGGACTAAGGGGTCGATGGCCAGATCGTGCGCCAGGTTCCACTTGGCCGGATCACGATCGCCGCGACGAACGAACCCACCGAGCGCGGCGTGCAGCGCGATGTGAGCGAGGCGAGCGCACAGGTTGGGAAACGGGGTTCTCAGAACGACGAGAGGGTGGATGACGAGGCGATCGTCGCCGTAGAGTCGAAACGCGCGCATGTCGGCGCGCGGCTCGACCAGGAGGGCGCGCGCCAGAACACCAAAAAACGGCTTCTCTTTGAGAAGCCACACCCGCGCCGCCGCGATCTTGTCGAGCGCACCACTCGCCGCAGCGGCGGGATCGGCGAGAAGATCAACCTTCTCGGGCATAGCGGCTGAGCCGAAGGACATCGACCAGTGTCCGCGCGCCGCTCGTGCGCAGCGCGGCCTCGAATGCCGCCGCGGCCGCCGCGGGGGGTTTTCTGGACAACGCCGCGTCCACCGCCCACACCGCGATCTCCTTGGAAACCGCGCCCAGCGCGATCACGACCTTGGCCACGAGCTCGCCGTCTTCGCGCGAGCTCGAAGCGAGTCGCGCCAGGCAGCTCGCTCCGAGAAAGTAGATGAGCTCGGGATCGCGGGGTACGGCCGCCTGGCCACTGGCGATCGCCTCGAGGCTCGGCGCCTCGAGCGCGCGCTGGGCAAAAGCCGCAAACTCCGCGCCCGCGCGATCGCCGACCGTCCCTGCCGAGACCGCGGGCCACAGCGATGCGCTGGTCGCCGCGATGGCATCGGAGAGCATGTGCCACGCGCGCGGCGTCGGGTAGGCGGGCGTCGCGTCGTTGGGAGGCGACTCGCAGAGGCGATCGGGTCGCGCCCGAATGAAGGCGAGCACGAGGGGGTGCACGCCGGCTCCACTGGCCCACGACAGCCACGTGTCGGCGCTGGGCTCGAGCGCAACGTGCACCATGCGGTTCGCGAGCGCCGTCGCCATCGGCCGGACGAGCGCCCGGTCCTCGACGCGGTTGCCCGCCGCCACGACCCTCGACCCCGACGGCAGCTCGTAGTCCCCGAGACGACGATCGAGGATCAGCGAGTAGAACGCCTTTTGCACGTCGGGCACCGCGCTGTTCAGCTCATCGACGAAGAGCAAAAAAGGCGCCGTGCGCAAGATCGCCGATGGTGGACAAAACTCGGTGGCAAAGCGCCCCGGGCCGATCTCGCGGATCCGCGGGACACCGATGAGATCCTCGGGGGCGATCTGGGTTCCGAGGAGCACCACGCAGGGCAATGCCATCGCGGCCGCGGCTTCGCGAACGAGCGCGCTTTTGCCAATGCCGGGCGGGCCCCACACGAACGCGGTTCGATCGGGCGGAAGGGTGGTAAGCAGCTCGAGGAGCAGCGGGGGCGACAGGGCGAGCATCGCCGCCCATCGTAGCACTTTGGACAGGTGCCTCGTCGTTGCCCGAAGGCAGCCGGTCTAGCGGACGATCGCGCTGCTGCGCTTCAAGTCGAAGCCACCCGAGTACATGTAGCTCGAGAAGGGGTTGTACCCAAAAACGAAGATGCCCACCGGCTTGTCGGCGTGCAGAACATGAACCCGGTCGTTCTTGCTCACGGGATGACGGGTCACCGACATGCCGGTCGCACCCACGGCGATGAAACGCTCGGGCGAGATGCTCTGACCGTCGACAGCCACCGCCGTGCCCGTCGGAGCCACGATGGAGACGAAGTTGATGTCGTAGATGGGCGACGCAATGAAGGCGTAGTCGGTTCGAAATTGCCCGGTGGGAGGAACCGAGAGCTGGTTCGGACCGCCCACATTTTGCCCGTCCGGCGAGGCCTTGGCGACGTCACCGCGGCCGTTCATGTACTGCGTGACGGCGAACGGCGTGGTCGAAGTGATTCGCACGTCGAACGCAATGCTGGGAAGCTCGAGCACCTCGCCGCGGTTCAAGGTGACGGCGTTGAGCGTGACGGAATTGAACTTGGAAGGCTCGAAGGTGAGAGCCGTTCCATCGCTGATCGCTTGAATCCGGATCGTCTGCGCAATCGCGATGCTCGATGCGGCGATCAGCGCAGGCACGACGTAGTCCTTGCCGAGGGCGTCGCTGGGCAGCACGAGATCCTCGACGTGACCGCAGGGCGAGACGTCCTCGGGAATGCTGGCGCACCCCATTCCACTGATGATCTGGATGGGTGTGGCGGCGGCGCCGTTGGCTCCCGCTGCCGTGATCTCGGTGCCGCCGAACGTATCGTTCTCGGACAGACCGGGGGTAAAGAGTTGCACGACCATGCCTCGGTCCATGGGGAAGGTCGTCTTGCCGCCCACCGTGAAGCGCGGAAGGTCGGTTCCTGCCGAAGGCAACACGCCCTGGTTGGGGCGAAGGTTGACGGTCACCTGGGTGTTCGCCGTCGCCGTGATGGTGATGAAGTCGCCCATGTTGAGCTTGCCGGCGCCGTTCTGCGGAAAATGATCGGAGTGCCACGCGTGGTAGCCGGCGACCACGTAGCTCGAGGCCAGCGCGTGCGCGGGGATGAGCAACGACGCGTCGTTGGAGTACGAGTAACAACCACCGAATCCACCGGGAAGCATCGGGCATCCGGCGTTGTTGCCGGCGCGCCCCTCGAGGGCGTTGAACTGGTAGGCGATGATCGGGGAATCCGAGACGATGTGGTAGGCGCCGTTGCCCTTCTTGACGCTCTGCGCGGGACCGGCGGGAAGAAATGGCATCTCCCAGTCGGGGCCTTTGAGCTCGGGCACCCAGTCGAGCGCTTGCTGCATCACCTGACCTGGCGCCAGGGCAAGCTCGTACGGCTTGCTGCCTTCTCGGGTGATCGTCACCTTGGCGGTGGCCTTGGGGGAATCGTTACCGAGCAGGACGCCGAAGTGAAAGCCGCCCGCGCCCTGGTGCGAGCGATCGCTCCACACGCTGTTCGACGTGACCGTGGGCCAGAACTCGCAACCGCGGTAGCTAAGGCCGAGCGTCGTGGGAGAGCAGTCCCCCTTGCAACCATCCGCCTCGCACTGCATGCCGGGACCGTCGCAGAGGAAGTTGACCTCCTGGGTGCCACTGGGATCGCAGACTTTGGCAATGGTCGAGCCGCAGCTCCCGGTGTTGGGCATGCACTGCACGCAGCCAAGACCATCGCTGCACTTGGCCACGCATTGCTTGGTGTCGGCGTCGATGAACCCGCCCTTGCCGTCGCACGTCTTGGCCGTGTCACCTTCGCAGATGATCTGCCCGAACGCGCAGACGGGGGCATCGGCGCCGGCATCGGAGCTCGGATCGCCAGGGTTCGAAGACCCGCCCCCGGCCTGGAGGGGCGAGGAAGAGTCCGACGAGCGATCGCCACAGGCGGCCGCCAGTAAGACTGCAATCAAAGAGAAAGAAGGTGTAGTTCGCACAAGCATGGCGGATAACCGGCCCCTTGAGCCGAGCCCGCTGGCAAGCCCTGATCCTGCCACGTTTGGCCTCGTCTGGCGAGTCAAGGCGGGGTGGGCCGTACCGCGGTACACTGCAGCCCGCCGATGCTCGACCCGGCTTCCATCGAACGGCTGGCCGCCTTTCCCGAGAAGAACGACCCCCTCCTCAACGTGGCGCTGGCCGAGGAAGGCGGAGGAGACGCGCTGCTCTCCCTCGCCCGGTACACCGGCCTTGGTCCCGAAGCACTCGAGATCATTGCCGCGCGGGTGGAGCGCGAGGCGACATCCCTCACCTCGGGCGACGAAGAGCCGAGGGCGACGGCAGCGCCGGAGCTCGAACGGGAGCTCGTGGGCCACCCGAACACCCCGCGAGAGGCCCGCGATGCCATCCTCGCACGACACCGGTACGAAACGTTCTTCGTGTTGTCCGCCGCCGCCCACCGCAATGCGACACCTTTCGCGCTCGAGGCGGGAGCTTCGTGGCTGGGCGCCTCGCCGCTGCACGATCGCCCGTGGCTTCTGCTCCTGCAAGCGCCGGTACCCGAGCTCCTTGCCCGGTGGGCCGACGGCGACGAGGATCTTCGCGAGGCCGCCGCATCGATCGCGAACGATCTTGCGCTCCTCGGACGCCTCGCTCGAGATTCGTCGCGACGCGTGAGAAGGGCTGTCGCCTCCAATCGCCATGCGGGAGCGCTTCGCCAGGAGATCGCGGCTCGCGATTCGGCCGTCGAGGTGCGAGCGAGGGCGGCTCGGCCTGCCCTGGTACCGAGCGACGTTCGTTTCGACGCCGCGCTTCGGGCGATGGAGCAGGGAGGTGTCCTTCTCGCCGACGTTCGTCAGGCGCTCGTTTCCGCCGGCGCTTCGCTCGACGAGGAAGGCGCGCTACTCGGCGCAAGGTACCTGGGCAGCGAAGAGCTGCGCGCGCTGGTCTCGCAGGCGACGGCTGCCGAAGCGGATCCGTCGAGCGAGCGCGCCACGGGCGTC
>JBBSDY010000240.1:0-6294 GCA_038240245.1 Polyangiales bacterium | reverse complement strand
CCAAGAGCTCGAGCGCATCCGCACCGCACCCCACGACGCTCACCGCGAATTCGTGCGCGAGCGTCAGGCGAAATGAATTGCGCAGGGCGCTGTCGTCGTCGATCACCAGAACGCGCGGTCGGTTGCCGCTGGGAGGCATCGAGCTGTCGCGTCGGCGCGAAGAAGGGGGCGGCGCGCTCCGCGACACCTGGCGTGCCCGGGGCAGGACGACCAGGAAGCTCGTGCCCTGTCCCACGACGCTGGTCACCGAAATTTCACCACCGTACGATTCGACGATATTCCGACACACCGAGAGCCCCAACCCCGTCCCCACGCCGACCGGTTTGGTCGTGAAGAAGGGCTCGAAGATTCGCGGCAGCACGGCGGCGGTGATGCCGGGACCATTGTCGCGCACCTCGACCACGATGCGTCCCTCGTCGTCGATCCGCGCAGCCACGAGGATTTCGCTCGTCTCGGGCGAGGCGTCATCGGGAAACGCCTGCGCGGCATTGACGAGGAGGTTCAAAAATACCTGCGCCAGCCGGGGCTCGTTGGCCAGGACCCAGGGAACTTCGTCGAGCTCGCTCTTGACCGTTGCCTTGTACCGCGTCTCGTTCGACGACATTCGGATCGCGGACTGCAGCACGGCGCGCACGTCGACCGGGGCCTGCTCCCGGCCGTCGGCCCGCGCAAACGTGCGAAGATCGCCAGCGATGAGCCTCATCCGCTCGACGCCATCCTGAATGTGCTCGAACGGCTCGACCATCTTGGCCAGGAGCTGGTGGATCTTGGCGACGTCGGCATCGTCGGGGTGACGTTCGGCAACCGCACGCGCCAGCTCGGGCAGGACCGTGCCCTCTCGCACGAGCAAGTCGAGGCACGCCACGACGTAGCTCAGGGGGTTATTGATCTCGTGCGCCACGCTGGCGGCGATCGTCCCCACGGCCACCATCCGCTCTGCCGCGAGCAGCGTCGCCTGCATTTGCCGGCGATCGGTCACGTCGGTTGCGACGCCGAGCACCCCGCCCTGCTCGCTGGCGATGGGGGCGTACCAGGTCTCGAAGAACAGCGAGTCGACCTCGACGGTGTCTGTAAATGATTCTCCGGCCAGCGCGCGCCGGAAGTTGCTGAGGATGGCGTGGTTGGGGGGATAGATATCGAAGATGCACCGGCCGATGATCTGGGTCGGGAACCCGCGCTGCACCAGGGACCGGCCCTCGGCAAGCGTGAACACGCCGTCGCGATCGAGCGCAAAGATGATGACCGGGGCATGGTTAACCACGTCGAGAAATCGCGCATAAAGCGCCGCCGCGGGCTCCTCGTTCCCCCCGAGGGCTTTGGCCAGAATTTCGGCCTTGCTGTCGTCTGACATCAATCGCTGGTCCGAAACATTGAACGGCCTTTCCCTCGCAAGCTTGAGCCGCCCAAATGGCCGGTGTTTCTGCCGAATTTCGCTACCGGGAAAAATCAGGCACCGGCGAGAACGGCGGCCACCTGGGCAAGGGTCTCGATGTCGTGGACGTCGCCCGCGAAGGCCGGGACCTCCACGCGAAGCGGGTGATCGGCCTCATGTTCGAGCGAGGAGAGCGCGGCAAGGTGGGTGCGGTCCTGCGCCGCCACACGGGCCTCGTCACGCCAGGCCATGAGCACGCGCCCTTCGCCGTCGGACCCCAGGGTGACACCGCTCGCCGCGAGCTCGGCACGAACCGCCTGCGGCTCTGCCGGCTCGGGCGAGGCGGCGTGCACGCGGTTGATGACCAGCGCGTCGCGGGGCATCTGTTGCTCGCGCAAACGATCGGCAAAATAGAGGATCTCGCGGATGCTGAGCGGATCGGGTGAGGTGACCAGCACGTACGCCACTTCGCTTCCTCGAAGGGCGTTGCGAACCTCCTCGGCGCGCTTGCGAAAGCCGCCGAAGAGCTCGTTGATGAGTCCGACCAGCTCGGCGATCGCCTCGAGAAATCCCTGCCCGGTGAGCCGCGACATGCCCCGAAGCGCCGCCGCCGCCCCGCGCGCCAGGATGTTGAAGCTGAGCTTGCCCGATGCCCCCAGCGCCGAGACGAGCCAGCGCAACACGGCGCTGTCGAGCGCGTCGATCATGCGTTCGGGCGCATCGAGGAAGTCGAGCGCGTTGCTGGTGGGGGGCGTGTCGACGACGATGATATCCCAGCGCGCATCTTGTTTGATGGCGTAGAGCTTCTCCATCGCCATGTACTCTTGCGTTCCGGCGAGTGACGTCGAGATGTAACGGTACAGCTTGTTCTGCAAGATCCGATCGCGCACCTGGGCCGACGACGCGTAGCGCGCAATGAGATCGTCGAAGGTGCTCTTGGTATCGAGCATCATGACCGTCAAGCTTCCCGAGATCGTGACACCGGCTTCGCGCAGGCGTTCGGGATCGACGGGCTGCTCCTCGGTCGTCATGCCCGAGAGGCCGAGGCTTTCGGCCAGGCGCCGCGCAGGGTCGATGGTCAGGCAGAGCGTTCGATTGCCGGCCGCGGCCGCCGCGAGACCGAGCGCCGCAGCCGTCGTCGTCTTTCCAACCCCACCGCAGCCAACGCACAGAATGACCCGACGCGTTTGGAGAAGAGGTAGCAGCGACACGCAGAGACCCTCTACCGTGACCGCGGCGCCCGGAGAACGGAAATTTGGCCCCGCTGGTCGATATTGACCAAGCTTCGTTTCGAGGTTTCCCCCACCATGCAAGCCCCTGCCCAACACGATCGGCAACCCGCCAGCGAACGCCGCGCCCGCCGCAGCGACGACACCATGACCGCGCTGCACTACCAGCTGGCCTTTGCCCGGCACGAAGGTGGGTTCGAGGCACTGGTCCTCGCCGATTCGTCGGGCTGCCTGGTGGCCGGAGCCGGCGCCTGGCCGACTTGCGAGATGCTGGCGGCCTACGCTCCTCTTTTTGCCGATCCCAGCACCCCCTCGGCGCAGATCGAGCAGATGGAGGTGCAGAAGCTCGTCATCGACGGCAGCGAAGTGCTCCTCTGCGCCCGTGGAGGCGGCACCGCCCGTAGCCCCTCGATGACCCGCGCGGCCATCGGCTGCCAGCGCATTCTCACCAGCGCGACCTAGCGCCCGCCCGCCGAGCGCACGCCCGATCGAGCCCGGCTAAGGCCACGATCCTGGCCCTTCGAGCGACGTTCGCTCGTCCAGACCCAGCATCAAGTTCATCGACTGCACGGCCTGCCCCGCGCCTCCCTTGACGAGATTGTCGAGGGCCGTAAAAACGCTCACCACCCGCGTCCCGTCGCGCGCGGGGCCGGTCTCGGCGCGCACCTCGGCGTAGTTGGAGCCGGTCACCGCAGCCACCTCGGGCAACCGGCTGGCCGGTACGCGCACGAAGGGCTCGGCTGCAAACGCATCGTTGTAGAGGGCTTGCACCTCTGACGCGCTCACCGACTCGGGGACGCGCACGAACGTCGTGACGAAGATTCCGCGAGACAGCGGCGCCGACACGGGAACGAACGACAACTTCGGGCTCATGGCGCCGGCCCGGGCGAGCGTCTCTTCGATCTCGGGAACGTGCTGGTGCTCGAGCGGCTTGTACGTTCGAAGGTTGACCGCCCGCACCGGGTGATGCGTACCCAGGCTGGGAACCGCCCCCGATCCGCTGGAGCCCGTGATGCCCACCGTCTCGATGTCGCCGGCGAGAAGACCGGCCCGCGCCAGCGGCAAGAGGCCGAGCTCGACGGCCGTGGCGAAGCAGCCAGGCGATGCCACCCGTGTCGAGCCCCGAATCGCGTCGCGGTTCAGCTCGGGCAGGCCATAAACGAAGCTCGCCAACAAGGCGGGGTTCGGGTGGGCGAGCTCGTAGTAGCGCAGGTACGAGGCCGCGCTCTTGAGCCGAAAGTCGCCGGACATGTCGATGATGCGAGCGCCCGACTCGAGAAGCACCGGCATTTGTTGGGCGCTGACACCGCGGGGGAGCGCGAGGAAAACCACGTCCACGCCGGCAGCCGCTTCGCGCGGGGCGAGCTTCTCGAATCGCAGGTCCGTCGCACCCTCAAGGGAAAGGTGCACATCGCCGACCAGCTCGCCGATGTGATCGACGGACGCGACGCGAACGAGCTCGACGTCGGGATGGCGAAGGAGCCGCCTCGTGATCTCGGCGCCGCCATAGCCACTCGCGCCCACGAGCGCCGCGCGAAATCGTTTCATGCTTCGATCATAGCGCGCCCTCGGGCACGCTCACCTGGGTCCGTCCGACGAGGGACTTGCCGTCGAACGCTTGCAAGAGCTCGCTCGCCGAGATCTGCGCGGTCTTTGCGACGAGCCCCAAAGCCGAGGCCAGTGTGCCGAGCACGCGCGTTGCAGGCGCGCCACCCAATCTCCAATCGCGCAAAGACACGCCACCTGCGCGCTTGGCGAGGCGCGTGCCGTCCGAGGAAATCACCATGGCATGATGGGCAAAGCGCGGCGGCCGTTGCCCGAGCAGCTCGCCCAGAAGGGCTTGGCGCGCCGTCGATCCCAGCAAATCGGTGCCGCGCACGACCTCGGTGATCCCCATGGCGAGATCATCGACGACAACCGCAAGCTGGTAGGCATAGACGCCGTCGCCGCGCTTGAGCACGAAATCGCCCACGGTGGCCTGGACGTTCTCGACGACTTTGCCCTGCAGGCGATCGTCGAGGGTCACATCCTGGTTGGGAACCTTGAGCCTCACCGCAGGCGACCGCTTCCACGGGCGTTCGATCATGCCGAGCTCGCGACAGGTTCCGGGGTAGCGCGGCCCTTCATCGCCGGCGTGGGGAGCGCTCGCCACGCGGGCGATCTCCGCGCGCGAGCAGTCGCAGAAGTAGGTGAGACCTCGCTCCGACAAAGTCGCGAGCGCGCTATCGTAAAGCGCCAGGCGCTCCGACTGGCGATAGGGCGCGTGCGGTCCTCCCACGTCGGGTCCTTCGTCCCAGTCGAGACCGAGGTAGCGCAGATCGTCGAGCTGGCGCTCTTGCATGCCACTGCGAACGCGCGGCGTGTCGATGTCTTCCACACGAAGCACGAACACGCCCCCTGCCCTGCGCGCGAACAGCCAGCCGATGAGCGCGCTCGCCGCCGATCCGAGGTGCAGGTCTCCCGTCGGTGAAGGCGCGAAGCGACCTCGGTACATTGGACGCGGTCAGCGACGCTCGATGGCCACGAAGCGAATCTTGTCGTCGCGCTTGATCTTGAGCAGCACGGGGCGGCCCGCGGGCGCCGCCGCAACTTGCTTCTGTACGTCGGAAGCGTGCGCCACAGCGACGCGATTGACCTCGAGGATGACATCGCCGTGCTCGAGCGCGCCATCGGCGGGACCTCCCGGCAGGACGCGCGTGACCACGGCTCCCTGCCCCGGAACGTCGGAGAGCTGGATGCCGAAATCGTGTGCACCCGGAGCCACCGGTGCGCCCGTCGCGTGGGGGCTTCCTTCTTCGCGCAGCTCGTCGAGGGTGATTTCGACGGTGCGCGCCGTTCTGTCGCGCACGAGCTCCACCTTGACTTTGGATCCCGGCGCATGGCGCGCCACCACACGCGGCAGATCCTCGGAGCGAGCGACCTCGGTCTGGTCGACACGCGTGATCAAGTCGCCGGGGCGAATGCCGCCCTTGTCGGCCGGACCGCCCACTTCGACGTCGCCCACCAGGGCCCCCTTCGCTTTGTCGAGGCCGAGCGCCTTGGCGAGAGCAGCGTCGATGGGCTGAATCGCGACGCCCAGCCGCCCGCGGGCCACTTTGCCGGCGGAGAGCAGCTGGGGCAGGATGTCCTTGAGCGCATCGACGGGAATCGCAAACCCAATTCCGCGTCCCTGGGGGTTGATGGCGGTGTTGATGCCCACCACCTGCCCGCGCAAGTTGAAGAGCGGGCCGCCGCTGTTGCCGGGGTTGATCGACGCGTCGGTCTGCACGAAGTCGTCGTACGGCCCGGCGCCAATCGAGCGCGACTTGGCGCTGACGATCCCCATCGTCACCGTGTTGCCGAGCCCGAAAGGATTGCCGATGGCCACCACGTATTCGCCCACCCGCAGCTCCAGGCTCGAGCCGAGCGAGACCGCGGGAAGATCGCGCGCACCGACCAGCTCGAGCACGGCGAGGTCGAGCCGCGTGTCCCTGCCCTTGACCTTCGCGTCGAACTCACGATCGTCGGCCAGCTTCACGCGGACCGAATCGGCGTCCTCGACGACGTGCGCGTTGGTGACCACGTGCCCCACGCCATCGACGAGAAAGCCCGAGCCGAGCGCCTTTTGCCGGTAGACCTGGTCGCCTCCCCGCGATCTGGGGCCCCGGAACATCCCGAAGGGGTCGAAACCGAAGGGCGAGTCGGAATCCTGTT
>JBBSDY010000239.1:0-6301 GCA_038240245.1 Polyangiales bacterium | reverse complement strand
GGATTGGCTGCAGCCGGAGTGGCATTCGTTGCAACCGGAGCGGGGTTGGCTGGCTTGGGCTTGGCTCCTTGCGCGAAAGCCGAGGCGGAGAACAGAACGAACGACGCCGACAGCCAGAGGTTCCCGGGCGCGGACTTGCGCATGGTCACTTTTGCGCCTTGGCGCGCACACGCACGCGAAGGTCGTAGCTGCCCTTCTGGCTCGAAGGAAAATCGGATCCCATGTCCGAGTCGTCGTCGATGCGAATACGCGTTTCGAGCCGCTGGTTCTCGGGGACCTCGAGCGTGACCCGCGACCGCTGGCCTGTGCGAAAGGTGTCGCCGCGATCGTCGCGCCGCTCGGCCTCGACGGTGAGAACGTGCCGACCGGGGGCGACGGCGTGGTCGTAGATGGTCGTCTCGTCGTCGGCAAAAAAGTTGGGCGGGGCATTGTAAACGATGCCCTCGTCGAGGCTGATAGCGAGCTTGCCGATCTTCGCGTGATCGCCGCGGGTCTCGACCTTGAGCACGATACGGCTCTTGAAGAGGGTGTCGCCGATGGCCGCCACGCGCGCGCGCAGCGCGGCGATGTCACCCATGATCTTGTCGAGATCGCCGGGCGTGGCGACCGCGCCCCCGTCGGGAAACTCTTCGGGGCGTGGATTCAAGGGCGAGCTTCGCACGCCGCCGTCTCCGAAGACATTTTTCGATGCTGCCGGGGATTCGGCGGGCTCGGGTGCTTCTTTGGACGCCGGCGCAGGCGCATCGGCCGCCGCGGGTGCCGGCGTGTCGTCATCGGCGGGCTTGGGCTTCTCTTCCGGCGCTTCGGGAGCCTTCGGCGCTGCGGCCGCCGGTTTGGGCCTCGGCTTGGCACGCACCGGCTTCTTGCCCTGCGCCACGACCAACGAGGACACCGCGAGACAAGCTACGAGCAACGTGGAGGCGAGGGAGCGTCGCATTCGCCGCCCAATGCTATCATCCAACACCGCGAAAAGGGCGGGAGATTCGGAAGGGGTAGGCCGAGGTAAGATGACCGCAGCAGGAGCCTCATCATGGCGTTGAGCGCGACCATCTACCACTTCGAGATCGACGTTTCGGACGTCGACCGTGGCGTTTACCAGGTCCTCGATCTCAGGCTCGCGCAGCACCCATCGGAGACGATGCGCCACATGCTCGCGCGGGCGATCGCCTATTGCCTGTTCTACGAGGAGGGGATCGCCTTTTCGAAAGGGCTGTCGACGACCGAAGAGCCCGCGCTATGGGTGAAAAACCTGCAGGGCAACGTCACGCTCTGGATCGACGTGGGATCACCTTCACACGAACGGCTGCACAAGGCGAGCAAGGCAACTCCGCGCGTCGCCATCGTCACCCACCACGATCCCGAATTGCTCAAACGCCAGCTTCGAGGGCAAGGGATCCACCGCGAGGCCGCGATCGAGATCTACGCCCTGGCACCCGCATTTCTCGATGGCATCGAGGCGAAGATCGATCGACACACGCGCTGGGCGCTAGTGCGCAACGAAGGGGAGCTCTACGTCACCATCGGAGGGCAGAGTGTTTCCGGAGCCTGGCAACGGCACGAAATTGGAAGCTAACGACAACCCGCGGGCGGACAGAAGCGGGTGTCGCGGTTGTTCTCGAGAATGACGGCCGTCGTGATCACCCCGCCCACTACCACCGCACCGGCCAGGGGCCACACGTACCAGGGGATGCCGCGCGACACCTCGCACGTCTCGCCGAGGACGTCGCACACCGCGCGGCGCAGCGAGGTGCTGTCGGCCTGGGCCGGCACCGTGGCCGAGCGAACGAGCTTTCCCGTCGCTCCCTCGACGAGTGACATTCGATACCCACCCATCGCGCCTTCAGCGCGTGCGACCGTCAAAACCTGCTCCGCGCGCGACCACACCGCTTGCGCGAGCCATAGCTCGTCGGGCAATGCAGCGGGTTGCCGGCCCGACGATATCGCCGCCAGCTGATCGCTCAGCGTCGAGCGGCGCGCCGGCTCGAGGTTGACCCGCACGAGGCCGAAAGGTTGGAGGAAGCGCTGCTCGGTGTTGGACTCGTAGCGAAAGCGCTGCAGGGTCACGAAATGGTCGCCGAGGCGCACGTCGGCGTCGAGCGGTGTCGTGCCGGCTATCTCCCGGCCATCGATCAAAACACGCGCGCCAGGAGGGTCGGTGACGATACGTAGCTTGCCCCGCGGACGGGCGAGGATTTCGTCGCGCGCTTCGGCCTGGGCACGTTCGGCCTCCTGCCGGTGAAGGCCCGTTTGCGGGGGACTCTCGTCGAGCAGCGCCGCCGTCAAAAAATGCAAACGCGCGCCGGGGGCCTGATCGGCGAGACTCATGCAGATTCCGGCCTGGACGTGCAGATCGCGCAACAGCGTGAGCTCGCCGGTGGTGGCGATGACTTCGATGGCGTCGCTCATGACCCCCGCCACCTCGCGCACGCAGTCGTCCCAGAGCGCCTCACTCTCCTTCTTCCGGGCGCGCACGAGGGCCAGCCGCACCGCCTGTCCACGCCCCTCGATGGCGGCCTGCTCGGGGGACACGCCGAGCGGCGGCGACGGAAGCAGCTCGACGACCGAGCGGTAGCGCGCCACCGCCTCGGAGATCGCGTGCATGCGAGGTGCGTCGACGCCGGCCAATCCCTCGACCAAAAGCGCCGGCCCCGCCGCGAGCGCGGGCGGCGACGAGGCCAGCAAGACAGCCGCCACCCAGGCGGAGATCTTGGATCCTCTGCGGCGACGCACGGGCCAAGTGAACCGCCAAGTGGGCACCCGCGCCAAGATCTATTTGGCCGCCGGCCAGCCTGCAAGGCGTCGGTGCACTTTGACGGGCAAGCCCCGGCCGACCTAACGTGGGGGCCATGGAGGCCCTCCCCTCCGGCGAATCCTTGATGCCGTTTGGGCGCTACCTCATCCGGGAGCGCATGGCCCAGGGGGGGATGGGCGAGGTGTTCCTCGCCGTGGCGGTGGGCGCCGACGGGTTCGAAAAGCCCGTCGTCATCAAGCGGCTCCTGCCCAAGTTCGCGGGGCGCGCCGACATCGTCAACCTGCTCGCTCGCGAGGCCAAGCTGATGACGCGCCTCATCCATCCGAACATCGTGCAGGTGATCGATTTCGGACGCGGGCAGAGCGACGACTACTTTCTGGTGATGGAGCTGGTGGGGGGCACCGATCTCGGCCGGTTCTGCCGGGCGCAGGCCGCAACCGGGGGCAAAGTTTCCCCACCGCTCGCGTTGTTCATCGCCGGACAGATGCTGCGAGGGCTCGCCTACGCGCACGCCACGGCGTCCGCCGACGGCCAGAGGCTCGTTCACCGCGACATCAGCCCAGGCAACGTTCTGCTTTCGACCTTCGGCGAGGTGAAAATCGCCGACTTTGGCGTGGCGCTGGTCGCCAGCTCGGCCGAGCAGGGGGGCCACGACGGATGGCTCGTTGGCAAACCCGCCTACATGGCTCCCGAGCAATTGGCGCGGGGCGCGGTGGACGAACGAGCGGACATCTATTCGGTCGGCGCGGTCCTCTTCCAGACGCTGACCGGCGCGTCGCACCGAGAGCCGGATCCGGCGCCCGAGAGCGAACCCGCCGAGCTCTCCCCGAAAGCACGGGCGGCGCTCGAAGAGGTGGCCCAGCAGGAGCTCGTCAGCGTCGTTCTGCGTGCGCTGGCCGGCCGGCTCGAAGATCGGTTTGCGAGCGCGCGCGAAATGAGCCGGGCCATCGAGCAGCTCATCGAAAAGGGACAAAAGGTGGCCACCGCGGACGATTTGGCCGAAGCGGTGGCAATCGCGGTCCCCATCGAGGCCCAGCGGCGCAAGACGGTGCTGTTGCTGTCGACGGGCGAGGACGATGGACTCGCATCGGGCACCGAGCTGCGGCACGCCGCCGACGGCGCGGCAGGTGAAGGCTTTACGCTCAAGATCCGGGGCGATGTAGCTCCACTGTCAGCTGCAATGGTCGCCGGCGCGCCCTTGCCGGCCGTCGTCCCACCACAATCCCGACGCCGACTCTGGACCCTCGCGTTCGCCACGGCCCCGCTCATCGCCCTCACCGTGTGGCTCGCGGCCCACCACGCTCCGGCGGCACCCCCGCCGCCCGCACCGGCGCCGAGCTCGACGCTGCTCGACATTCGAACAACCTCACCCCCTCCGCCCGCCATGGCCGAGCCGGCCCTCGCTTCCAGCCCGACCTTCCCCTCGCAGCTCGAGCCACCTTCTCCGGCACACCCGGCTCAAAGAGCGAGGGAAGCCGTGAGGGAGCAGCTCGCACCGGCAATTCAGGAAGCTCCGCCGACGTGCCGCGGCCAGCTTCACGTCTACGCCACACACGGCTGGCTCATCGCCGGCGGTCCGCAGACCGTGCAAGCGCCCGGACGGTACGACTGGCCCTGCGGGACCTACGCGCTCCAGGCCACCTCGCGGGTCGACAGCCACGATCTGCGGCGCCTCTCGGTGACCGTCCGCGAAGCGGCGCCCGGCGTCGTCGACCTCCGGTGACCTCGTGATCGCCGACCTTGCGCGTGATAGGTTGGCTGGGTGGCACCATCTGAAGCCAACACCCTGGTCGTCGAAGGTTCTGGCCAGGCTCTCGTCTTGTCGTTCCCGCGCTACACGGTTCGCGTCGTCGCCGGACCCGACACGGGCCAGCAAGCTCAGTCCGTCGATGGCCGCCTCATCGTCGGCACGGCCGAGGGCGCGCTTCTTCGGCTGACCGATCCCACGGTCAGTCGCTACCACGTCGACTTCGATGCCACGGCGCAAGGCGTCGTCGTTCGCGATCTGGGCAGCACCAACCACACGCTTCTCGGGGGCGTGAACGTCCACGAGATCGCCGTCACCCGAGACGTCGAGCTCGAGGTCGGTCGCACCCGACTTCGCCTCGGATTCGACGCCGATCGGTCCACCCTCGAAACGCCCAGCGAGCCCGAGTACGGCGGGCTCATTGGCCAGTCGCCGGCGATGAAGATCGTCTTTGCTGCGCTCGAGAAGGCGTCGCCCACCACGGCGCCGGTTCTCATCACCGGCGAAAGCGGTACGGGCAAAGAGCTCGCCGCGCGCGCCATCCACGACGCGAGCCCACGCGCCAAGGGTCCCTTCGAGGTCGTCGATTGCGGAGGACTGCCGGGCACGCTCATCGAGAGCGAGCTCTTCGGTCACGAGCGCGGCGCCTTCACCGGAGCCAACGGCGAACGCGAGGGCGCCTTCGAGCGGGCCGAAGGCGGTACGCTCTTTCTCGACGAGCTCGGCGAGCTCCCCCTCGAGCTGCAGCCCAAGCTTCTGCGCGTGCTCGGTGAGGGCGAGATTCGCCGCATCGGGGGAAAGCGCACGCAGCAAGTCGACGTTCGCATCGTCGCTGCCACCAACCGCGACCTACGTCGCCACGTCAACAGTGGGCAGTTTCGCGCCGATCTCTTCTATCGCTTGGCGGTCATCCAGATCCGCATTCCTCCACTGCGCGAACGTCTCGCCGATCTACCGCTGCTCGTTCGCGCGCTGCTGACGACCATCGCCAAGGACCGCGAGCTCGACGTGCATATCGAGCCCGATCAGGCGTTGCTCGAAACGCTCTCCCGCCACAGCTGGCCGGGCAACGTGCGCGAGCTGCGAAACTACCTCGAGCAGATGGTGATTCTTCGCATGGCGCCGGCGCTGGGCGGCGAAGGCGACGCGGCCAAGGTCAGATCGCCGCTCCAAGGCGAGGCGCCCTACGAGGGACTGCAGAAGCTCCCGCTTCGCATGGCCAAGGCCGAGCTGCTCGAACGCTTCGAGCGACAGTACGTCACCCAGCTACTCGAGCAGACGGGCGGCAACGTGGCCGAAGCGGCGCGAAGAGCCGGCGTCGATCGCGTGACGCTCTTTCGCACGATTCGCCGCTATGGCCTCAAAGGTCAGAGCACCTGACGCACCGTCCGCGGCCATCCGCGGCGGAGCGCGCGTCGCTCTGACCACGGCGGTGGTCGGAGCGACACTCCTCGGCTCCGGTTGTCCAGCGCGCGAGCAGCAGGTCCTCATCACGTCCGATGGCGCTCAATTGCTCGCCACCGTCTGCGCCAGGCCGTGCCTGCGACCGGTCGAGGAGCAAGACGCCGGGGCTGTCGTCGCACCGCAAGTGTGCCCCGGCTCGTGCGGGCTCGCTGGCCATCTGCCTCCCGATTTTTCCGGGCCGAGCCAGGCGCGACTCTTCGTCGTTACGCCGGGCGACAGACGCGTTCGCGACGCGAGCAAGTGCATGACGTTGCCCGCTTACCACGGGCCCGCACGTTTCGCCGAGGCATTGAACCAACAGCTCGACGGCGCCATCGCCAATGGGCTCGGGTTCGATG
>JBBSDY010000238.1:0-6342 GCA_038240245.1 Polyangiales bacterium | reverse complement strand
GGGCCCTGCGAGAGCGGGGCCCCGCGTCGCTTTTCCATGACGACGTGCTGGGGGCGTGCACGTGTCCCAAGATGGCAGCGCGCGTCGCGCCCGTCACCTGCGGAAGCGACGAGGGCAGACCGACCAACGTGCGGGCGGCAATGAGCGCCATGGCGGCCGGCTCGTGGTGCTCCGGCGCAAACACGCCTGACCGGGCGACTCGTACGTTGGAGCCGAAGCATGCGCGCACCTCGGCGACGAGCACCGGGTTCTTCGCTCCACCTCCGCTCAAGAGAATCTCCTCGAGGGCGGCGATCCGCGCGTCCTTCTCGACCGACATGTGAAGGATGCGCGCCGTGGCGACGAGCAGGCTGCGCGCCACGTCTTGAGGGCGCCGGCGCCCATGGCGCACAAAGAGCGGCTCGAAGAAATGCTTCCCAAAGTCTTCGCGCCCTGTCGACTTGGGGGGCTTTCTGCGAACGAACGGATGCGCGACGACGTCGTCGACGATTCGCTCGACGACTTGGCCCGACCGACTGAGCGAACCGCCCCGGTCGCACGCCAGCCTGCCGCCCGTCGTTCGGCGCGCAAAAGCATCGGAGAGCATCATGCCCGGCCCCACGTCGTAGGCGAGCACCTCGTCGACGCGCCTGGCGACGTAGGTGAAATTGCAGATGCCTCCGAAGTTGACGACCAGCCTGGGTCCGCTCCTGGCAGGCGTGAAAAACCAGTGCGCGAAGGGCACGATGGGAGCCCCCTGCCCGCCCAGGGCGATGTCCGCGCCCCGGAGATCGCCCACCACCGGGATGCCCAGATGCTGTGCCAGCGCCGCCGAGGATCCTATCTGCAAAGTACACGCGGATGGCGACGGGGGCGGCGCGTGCCAGATGGTCTGGCCGTGCACACCGCACACGACGGCCCGCCCAAAGCGCGGGAGCGAGCGCACGGTCTCGGCGTAGACTCGAGGCAGCTCGAACGCGAGCTCGGCGATCCGACGAGCGTCGAGGCGATCAACCGCGACGAGATCGTCGCGTAGCTTGCGCGGGAAGGGACGATGCGCCGAAGCCAGGACGCGGGGCTCGTGGCGCCGGCGAACCGAAGCGAGCTCGATCAGCACCGCGTCGACGCCGTCGGCGGAGGTGCCGCTCATGACGCCCACGGCCATCACGACGACCACCCATGGGCCTCGAGAATGAGATCGATCACCTCTTCCATGGCGTGATCGCCGCCACGCGCGCGGGTTACGTGGCGCGCGCCTTCGAGCGCAGACTGGTGCGCGTCGGCGACGGCGATCGGAAATCCGACGAGCTTGAAGATGGGCACGTCCTCGCGGCCGTCGGCGACATAGGCAATTTGCTCGGGTGGTATGCCGTAGCGCTGTCGGAGCTGCTCGAAGGCGATCACCTTGTCGCCCACCCCGAGCCAGTCGAGCGGCAGACCCAGACCTTCCATGCGCGTTCGCGCGCACATCGTTGGGTTGCGCGACAGGGGCACGACGGGAATGCCGCGCTGGCAGAGCCGGCGGATCGACTCGCCGTCTCGCACGCTGAAGACCTGCGTCCAGCCGACCGCGGGCCCCCCCCACGCCAGCTTGGCGTCGGTGAGGGTTCCGTCGATGTCGATGACCAGAAGAGCAACGTCCGCGAACGAGAGAGCCATCGTGCCTGTTGCGATTGTTACCACATGGCCGCGGTGGTAGGCGTGCTCGGTGCTTCGCGTTCCGGTCCATGAGCTCGCGGCCGGGGTGATCACACTCGACCCGGACGCGTCGCGCTACGTGGCTCGGGTCAGGCGGGTGCGGGTGGGTGAGAGCGTCCTGCTCTTCGAGCCGCTGGGCGCGCGCGAAGCTGACGCCACTGTCGTCGAGATCGCACGAGCGGGCGTGCGTTGCAGCGTAGGTGCCGTGCGTCCATCGACGGCGCGACCGTCAAGGGAGGCGACCCTCCTGCAGGCAATCGGCAAGGGCGAGAAGCTCGACGCCATCGTACGGGACGCCACCGAGCTCGGTGCCACGCGCGTGATCGCCGTGGAGACCGAACGCAGCGTGGTCAAGCTGGGCAGCCGAGGCGAAGGGCGTCGCGAGCGCTGGCGACGCATCGCTGTCGAGGCCGCTCGCCAGTGCGGTCGCGGAGATGTGCCCGAGGTGATGGGCCCGATCCCGTGGACCGAGGCGCTGGCGACTTGCGACGACGTGCGGGCTCTTCGTCTTTGTCTCTGGGAAAATGCCACCGACCCGATTGGACCGTCGCTGCGAACCCTATCGTCCCAAAGACCTCTTGTCGTCGCCGTGGGGCCGGAGGGGGGGTTCGAAGATGCCGAGATCGATCTCGCGCAATCCCACGGATTCGCGGTCGTGTCGCTCGGCCCGTTCATTTTGCGAACCGAAACGGTTGCCGCCGCGGTGCTGGGCGCGGCGCTCGTGCTCGGCAGTGACAGTCCGGGGGGTTAAGGGTATGACTCCGGGCGACCCTTTTTGAGGAGACCGCTGACCATGCGACCCATTCTGACCGGCACTGCCATTACCTCCGCTTTCCTTCTCGTCTCGCTCGCCGCATGCAAAAAGGAGGAGCCGCCCGCGCAAGCACCCGTCTACCAGCCGCAACCGGGCTACCCGGCGCAGCCGGGCGTGCAGCCGGCGCCTTATGGTCAGCCCGTTCCCGGCCAGCCGGCTCCCACCATGGCGCCCGCCCCCGTTCCCGCGGCTCCTGCTACCACGGCGACCGGGACCATGAACCCGAACCCGCAAGGTGTCCCCTGCACCTCCGACGCACAGTGCCTGACGCACAAGTGCAACGTCGCGGCGCAGAAATGCTCGTGGCCCTGCCAGGGACCGGGAGACTGCGCGCCGGGCATGCAGTGCCTGGCCCCCATCTGCGTGCCGATGATGCCGGGTGCGGCTCCCGCTCCAGCGAAGTAAAGCCTCTTGGCCATCGACGGTCAGCTGTTCCGGTCCGTCCTCGGCTCATTTCCCACGGGGGTCACGGTCGTCACCACCATCGCCGGCGACGGTTCTCCTCGAGGTCTCACCAGCAACGCGCTCTGCGCCGTGTCGGCAGAGCCCCCGATGCTGCTGTTCTGCATCCACAAGGCGGCGTTGAGCCTACCGGCGTTTTTGCAGTCGAAGGCGTTCGTGGTGAACTTTTTGGCCGCGGGTCGCGGTGAGCTCGCCACCCGCTTCGCCTCGCGCGGCGCCGACAAGTTCGCCGGCGTTGCTTGCGAGCCTTCGTCGTTCGCGGCGGGCGCGCCGATTCTCGTCGATGACAACGTCGCGCACGCCGAGTGCTCCCTGCACCAGGTGGTCGAAGCGGGCGACCACTTCGTCCTCATTGGCCATATCGAGGCAGCAAGCTCGAGCGGCGGTGCGCCACTGATGTACCTGCGCCGGACCTACGCGGCTTGGCCCGACAACGAGGACGCATGAGCCGCCCGGTGTGGCATCCCACCGACATCGAGGCCACCAACCTGGGTCGTTTCATGGCCAAGGTCGGAGTGCGAGACTTTCCCGAGCTGCGCGCTCGCTCGATCGACGAGCCCGAGTGGTTCTGGGATGCAGTGGTTCGATTTCTCGGTCTGCGCTGGTCTTCGCCCTACGATCGCGTGCTCGACGCGTCGCGCGGGTTTGCTTTTTCCAAGTGGTTCGTGGGAGGCAAGACCAACCTCGCCGATAGTTGCCTCGATCAACACGCCCTGGCCCGGGGCGGCGCGCTCGCCGTCGTCTGGGAAGGCGAGAACGGCGAAACGCGCAAGCTGACCTACGCCGAGCTGCGTCGCGAGACCGATGCCCTCGCGCGCACGCTGCAAGAGCGCGGCATCGGCGCTGGCGATGCCGTCGGGATCTTCATGCCCATGGTCCCCGAAACGGCGGCAGCGTTTCTCGCCATCGCCAAGCTGGGCGCCGTGGCGCTCCCCATCTTCAGCGGCTATGCCGCCGACGCCGTCGCCATCCGCTTGTCGGATGCGAGCGCCAAGGCGCTGATCACCGTCGATGGCTGCTACCGGCGGGGCAAGGTCATCGAGCTCGTCAAGGTCGCAGAGCAAGCCGTCCTGTCCGCGCCGACCGTGGAGACCATCGTCGTCGTGCCCCGCATTTCCAAGAAGGCGCACGAAAGCAAGCTCCTCGTGCCCTGGCCGGATGCATCGCGCGGCTTGCCCTTCGCGACGCTGGCCGTCGATAGCGAGCACCCTCTCTTCATTGCCTACACGTCGGGCACCACCGGTCGGCCCAAGGGCTCGGTCCACGTGCACGGCGGATTTCTCGCCAAGATCGCCGAAGAGGTGGCCTTTCAGTTCGATGTCCGGCCGGACGACAGGCTCTTCTGGTTTGCCGACATGGGATGGATCATGGGCCCGTGGGAAGTGGTCGGTACGCTCGCTCTCGGCGCCACGCTGGCCATGTACGAGGGCGTTCCCGATTTCCCCGCGCCCGATCGACTGTGGGCGTTTCTCGAGGCCCACGAGGTCACGATTCTAGGGATCAGCCCGACCCTCGTTCGCTCGTTGATGCACCACGGCAAATCGCCGGTGCAGGCTCACGATCTGTCCAGGCTCAGAATTCTCGGATCGACCGGCGAGCCGTGGAACGAAGATCCGTGGCGATGGTACTTCGAGGTGGTGGGGCAGAAGCGCTGTCCCGTGATCAACATCTCGGGCGGCACCGAGGTCGGCGCCTGCTTTCTCTCGCCACACCCCGTCGAGCCCATCAAACCGATGTCGCTCGGCGGGCCGGCGCTCGGGATGGCGGTCGACGTCTTCGACGATCACGGCCAGCCGCTTCGGGGTCACGTGGGCGAGCTTGTGTGCACGAAGCCCTGGCCCGGCATGACCCGCGGCCTCTACAAGGATGACGCGCGCTACCTGGAGACGTATTTCAGTCGTTGGCCCAATGTGTGGACCCACGGTGACTGGGCGTCGATCGACGAGGACGGCAACTGGTTTTTGCACGGACGAAGCGACGACACCATCAAGATCGCGGGAAAGAGACTGGGCCCTGCCGAAGTGGAATCCGCGCTGGTCTCCCATGCCGCGGTCATCGAGGCGGCCGCCATCGGGATGCCTGACGAGCTGAAGGGCGAGGTGCTGTGGGCTTTCGTGGTGCTCTCTGCCCGAGCCGAGGCGACCGAAGAGCTACGCGCCGAGCTCGTCGCGCTGGTGGCCGATCGGCTCGGCTCGTCGTTTCGGCCCTCCAGCGTGCGCTTCACCGCGGCTCTGCCCAAAACGCGCAGCGCCAAGGTCCTGCGCCGCGCCATCCGTGCGGTGGCGCTCGGCAAGCCCGCGGGCGATCTCTCGTCGCTCGAAGATCCCGCATCGCTCGACGCCATCCGCAACGCTCGGTAGGCAGCGAACCGTCGGGACGCCACCAGACGCCAAGGATTTGGGAATTTTAGGAGAACCGCCAAGACGCCACCAAACGCCAAAGGAATTTTTGGTTTTCAAAAAAAAACGGCTGATCTTGGCGACCTTGGCGCCGTGGCGGTTATCCTACCGAGAGAAACGCACGCCACGGCGCCGCAAGCACGAGAAGGTTGGGACATGAAGATCGGGATCCTGGGCGGCACGGGCAAAGAAGGAAGCGGGCTTGCCCTGCGGCTGGGCCGAGCGGGCCACCAGATCTTCCTTGGATCGCGCGACGAAGAGCGGGCGCGCGCCAGGGGCGCCGAGCTTGCCGCCGCGAGCGGAGGCGATGTCGTGGGAGCCAGCAACCGCGAGGCCGCGACGCAGGGGGACATCGTCGTACTGGCGGTGCCATTTGCGGGACATCGGGCTTTGGTCGAAGAGCTGGCGGCCGTGCTCGCGTCCAAGATCATCGTCGACACGGTGGTTCCCCTCGACTTCAAGGCCAAGCACCCCTATGCCCCCCCCGTGGAGGGCTCCGCCGCCGAAGAAGCACAAGCCATTCTCGGCGCGGGGGCCGAGGTCGTGGCTGCCCTGCACCAGATCGCGGCGCACGAGCTCACGCTGCTCGATCACGCGATCGAGGCCGATGGATTCCTGTGCGGCGACGACGCAGCGGCCAAGGAGCGCGTCAGCGAGCTCATTCGTGCGCTCGGCGTTCGCCCTGTCGACGCGGGACCGCTCAAGAACGCATCGCTGCTCGAGGCCATGACGCCGCTGCTCATCGAGATCAACAAGAAGCACAAGGTCAAGTCGGCTGGCCTGCGCATCACGGGCCTCTAGTCACCATGCGCGTTCTGCTCGTTTCGGCCAATCGCGAAAAGCTGCCCTCCCCGGTCGTTCCCCTCGGTCCGCTTTCGGTGGGCGCAGCGCTGCGCGTTGCGCACGAGGTCAGCCTGTGGGATCTCTGCTTCGAAGATGATCCACGTTCAGCCATAGTGCGAGCCATAAGGGGATTCGCTCCCCCGGTCG
>JBBSDY010000237.1:0-6343 GCA_038240245.1 Polyangiales bacterium | reverse complement strand
AGCGCGAGCGCGTCGACGGAGACCACGGGAAACGCGAGCGCGCCATTGGAGACCGACTGCAGCCAGCCAATGGGGGACGCCTCGCGGTGGCGCAAGAGCACGAATTCGCGCTCTTCGGGGAATCCCACCACGCCCTCGGGAAAACGGATCGCGTCTTTGTCGTCGACTTCGAAAGTGCCAAATCGTTCGCTTTGAATTTTCATCGGGAGCTCCTCGTGCAGTGATTGAGTACACGCTGCAGCTTCACCACGAGCAACCGACATGCCATCGACGAAACGTTCTCGGACTTTCTTAACAATCCGGTGAATCATCGCAAACGAGGGAGCCCAAGGGAAGAGACTTCGATCTCTTACGCGTTTCGCTCGTTTCGCCGTCGGTGAAGAGCGAAGACGAACCTAGCCTGGCTGGGCCTCGGGACCGACCCAAGGTAGGACCATGCAGTAGAGTGTGAGCGCCGAACCGCGGGTGAGCGCGCCGCCGTGCGCCTCGGCGACGACGTGACAGAACTCGAGCTCGGAGTCGCTGGCGTCGCGACGGCTGGGCCCGGAATGCATGCCGGGCCGGAGAGACGTGTGGGAGGGCCGCAACGTTCGTAGCGCGGTATCGCTTCGAGCAAAGGTCACCTGGATCTGCTCGTCGTACAATCGATAGCGCACCGAGACCTTTGCATCGGGCTCGACCTCGGCGACGATCCTTCCCATCAGCTTGGAGAGGGCTCTCGTGAGCAGCGTGCGATCGAACATCGCCACCACGTCGCACTCGGTGGCGACCTCGAATGAGACACGCTTCGTTTCGGCGCTCTTTCTCACCTTCTTGGCCGCCGCCGCCAAAACAGACGAAATGCTGAGGATCGAGCGCTCGACCGAAAGCCCTTGTTGGCGGGTGCCGACGAGCGCGTCCTCGAGAAGGCCGGTGAGACGCTCGCAGCAGGTTTCGATGTCATCGAGACCCTCCATGAGCGTTTCGGCGGGCACGCCGTCACCAAAGCCGGATTTCAGCCAGTCGACGTTGGCGTTGAGCGCGCCGAGCAGGTTGCGCGCGTCCCGCGCAACCTTGGTCATGTGATCGTAGGGCGTGGTAGGCACGACCCAAACGTCGCTCGGCGACTCGGGGGCAATCCCATCGTCGACCGGTGCGCTGATCCTCTTGAGGTTGTCTTGGCCCATGGCGAGACCTTCCCGCCTCCTGCGGTGCGAGCCTTAGTACGGGCTTTGGGTACAAGCCTTAAGAAACTTCTACTTCACGGTCATCACGTCGATGGCGGCACGCCGGTCGGCGTCACGAAAAGCGTCGATGACCTTCTCGCATACCTCGAACGCGCGAGATGCACTTACAATGTCGACCATTCCCTTCACGGCCGATACGTTGGACCCTTCGAGCGAGCCTGGCTCCACCTCGCCGGGAACGACGGCCCCCTTGCCGGCGGCCGCATCGGCACGCATGAGAAAGGCACCTTCCTTGGCGAGGCCCGCTGGATTGGCGAAGCGCACCACCAGAAGCTCGCCATTCTGAACGCCGCCCGAATGCACGCTGGCGTCGGTGCCGATGCTGACTTGCGCGTCGGGTGCAACCTTGATGGGCCGCCGGTTGGCGCCGAGCACGGCATCACCGTCGCGGGTGACGAGCGATCCGGTGCGTGTGACCTGCAGGCTCCCATTGCGCGTGTACCGCTCGCCCTGCTTGGTGCTCACCACCAGAAACCCGTCACCTTTGATGGCGATGTCGAGGGGACGGCCGGTGACGTTGAAAGCGCCGGCGGTGTGGTCGGTGGCGATGGCGCCGACGGCGCCGTACTTCAAGTTGAAGCCGCCCTGCTTCTTGGCGGTCGCTCGGGTCAGAACCTCGCGGAAGACCGCGCGATCGCCGTGGTAGGCGGGGGTGGAAGCATTGGCGACGTTCTCGGCGGCCACGTCGAGCGCGGTGACCTGCCCGATGGCCCCGGATGCCGCTGACCAGATGCCGTCGCTCATCCCTTGCTCCCGGCTGCCTTCTTGCGGGTGGAGGCCTCGACCGACACATCGAGGTAGGCGCGGATCCGGTGGATCGCTTCGGCGTGAAGCTGGCAGATGCGCGCCTCGGTCACGCCGAGCACTTCACCCACCTCGCGAAAGCTGCAATCTTCCTGGTAGTAGAGAGAGAGCACGAGCTGCAGGCGCTCTGGCATTTGCTCGACCGCCGAGGCGATCTGATCGGCGATCTCTCGCCGCGACGCCATGATGTCGGGGGCCGATTCGTTGGAGCTGCGTGGACCATAGAGATCGGAGAGCTCGATGCGTGTTGGATCGGACTGCGAAACGTCGTGCAAGAGCACGTGGTACGACTCCAGATCGACGCCCAGCTCCTTGGCGATCTCGTCTTCGGTGGGGGCGCGGCCAAACCTCGCGGTGAGGGTCTTGATGGCGGCGGTGATCTGCCGCGAAGCGCCGCGCATCTTGCGCGTCATGGGATCGAGGCTGCGAAGGTAGTCGAGAATGGCGCCCTTCACGCGGTACGCGGCGTACGTCTCGAACTGATCTTCGCTGGGAATGGTGTCGCGCTTGCGCAGCGCTTCGACGAGCCCCACCCAGCCCGCGCCGATCAGGTCGTCCATCGTGATCTGACTGGGAAGGCGGCGCACGAGCTTCATGGCGATGCGGCGAACGACCGGCAGGTACCTCTCGTAGAGGGCCTTGTCGCGGAGGCTCACGGGCGGAGCGCTGTCCCCTTGCTGGGGCGGATGGAGGGGTGTCGTGGTGGTCATGTCGCAAGTGGGAGGACGGCGTCGAGCAGCATGTCGACGGTGGCGTCGTGAATGTCTTCGGGTACGCGCGGACCGTCGCACAGATAGGCGACGGGCAAAGGCTCGGAGTCGATGGCTGCGTGCGTTGCGCCACCGGCCTGATCCGTCTCGTCGAGCTTGGTGATGACCAGACCGCTGGGCCGCGGATCGCGGTACACCGTACGCAGGCGCTCCACATCGCGGGCTCGTACCGACGCCTGCACGACGAGAAGAACGTCCACGGCCCGATCGGTGGCCGAGCCCAGGCACTCGGCGAGGCGTTGCATCCCGGCATTGTCGGCTGTGCACACGCCGGCCGTGTCGACGAGCGTGATGTCGGCGCGCCGCTGGGCGATCGCCTGTCCGAAGGACGCGCGATCGCGCGCAACATCAAGGGGAACTCCGATGAGCTCCACGAAACGCCGCATCTGCTCGACGGCGCCCACGCGGAACGTGTCGAGCGTGATGACCGACACCGTTCGACCGAGCTCGAGATGGGCGCGCGCCGCCAGCTTGGCCAGGGTGGTGGTCTTGCCGACGCCGGTGGGACCGATGCAGGCGATGAGACGCGGACCAGGTCGCTCGATGGGGCTCGGCATGATCTCGAGTCTCTCGGCGAGCCGGCGTCGCAAGAACACCTGGAGCGCGTGCGGCTCGGAGCGCGAGACGCGCGAGGCGCCATTGGCCAGCGTGAAGGACAGCGAGCCCTCGATGCCGACTCCTTGCAAGATGGCCCCGGCGCGCTCCTTCGGGCGTCGGCCGTGCGACATTTCTTCGAGCAGCGAGCGGATGGCGCGCAGCTCGCGGTTGATGCCGCCGTCGGGACGGCGACCCTTGATCGCGCCCTCGGCCGCACTGGCGATGAGCGAAAGCTCACGCAGCGACTGCAGCGGTTCGTCCGAGGGCCGCCGCAGCGGACTCTCGGACGGCACTTGCCGCGAGAATGGGTTGGGCCGGCCCTGCATGCCTCGTTCGGAAGGAGCGGCGGTGACCTCGACGAAGGCCTTGCCCAGCCAGCCGTGCCCTCCATTGGACACGTGCCGTGTCGAATCGATGAGGGCATCGGCGCCGAGCGCGGCCTTCACGGCCGCGAGAGCCTCTTCGACGTTGCGTCCTCGGAATGTCTCGAACTGCATCTGGTGACCTCTTGCTTGGTAAGCGTGATGGAGCCGGATCAGGCGGCGTCCTTTTGAGCGGTGACGGTCTCGACGGGGCGAATGGTGGTGGAAGCCTCGACTTCGCGGAACGACAGCACGGCGAGCTGCGGGCACCTTCGCTCGGCGAAGGCGCGGACATAGCGACGCAGATCCGGACTGGTGACCAGAACCGGCGGCCGACCGGCAGCGACTTGACGCGCGCAGGCTTTCTCGAGGGCGATGCCGACGCGGCGGACCTCTTCGGGATCGAGCGAGCCGCCCGTACCCGAGGCGATGTCGCGCAGCGAGCGACGGAACATGTCTTCGATCTGTGGATCGAGAATGAGTGTGGCGAGTGCGCCGTCGGGGCCCTTGTAGGCGTTGGTAATTTGACGGGCCAGACGCTGCCGGGTGATCTCGGTGAGCTGCTCGGAATCCTTGGTGGCGGGGCCGAGCTCGATCAAGGTCTCGAGAATGGTCCGCATGTCGCGGATCGAGATCGACTCTCGGAGCAAGTTGCGCATCACCTTGAGCACCTCACCGAGAGAGAGCAAATTCGGGACCAGATCCTCGACGAGCTTCGGCGTCGTCTTCGAGAAGACGTCGAAGAGGTGCTGCAGCTCCGCCCGGCCGAGAAGCTGGTAGGCATTGCCGCGAATGATCTCGCCGAGATGCGTCGCAACCACGGTGGCGTGGTCGACGACGGTGTATCCGAGCGCCTCGGCGATTTCGCGATCGCGCGCAGCAATCCAGCGCGCCGGCGTGCCGAACGCAGGGTCGGTCGTCACTTCGCCGTCGATCTCGGGCGCCACGCCCGAAGCATTCATCGCCAAGAGTCTGCCGCTGCGCGTCTTGCCGCGCGCGATCTCGGTGCCGAGCAAGAGAAAGCGATACGTTCCCGGCTCGAGCTGCAGGTTGTCCCGAATGCGAACGGGCGGGATGACCATGCCGAGGTCGGAGGCGAACTGCTTTCGCAACGACGCAATGCGGTCGAGAAGCGTACCGCCGAGCGTCGCGTCGACCGCGGAGATGAGCTCATAGCCGACCTCGAGCGCCAGAACATCGAGGGGAAGCGACGCCTCGACGTCCTCGACCTTGCCGGGCGCGGCGGGCTTGGGCGCCGCAGCATCGCTGGGGTCCTCGTGCACGGGCTTCTTGTTTTGCCAGGCCGAGGTTCCAAGTGCCGTCGCAAGCGCCAGGAAGGGCAGCGCCGGCATTCCGGGAACGACGGCAAACAGCGTCATGACACCGGCGGTCAGGGCGACGGCGCGCCGACTGCCGAGCAACTGGGTCTTGAACGCCGATCCCAGCTCCTGACCCGTGGCCGAGCGGGTCACGACGATACCGGAGGCCGTCGAGATGAGCAGCGCCGGCATCTGCGATACCAGCGCATCGCCGACCGACAGAATCGAAAATGTCTCGACCGCCTGCGAGAAGTCCAGTCCCGAAGTGAGCCCGAGGAGCAGCCCGCCGATGAGGTTGATGGCGCTGATGAGCAGACCGGCAATGGCGTCGCCGTGAACGAACTTGCTGGCGCCGTCCATCGCGCCAAAAAAATCGGCCTCGCGCTCCACGGCCTTGCGGCGCTGGCGGGCGATGTCCTGGTTGATGAGCCCTGCGTTCAGGTCGGCGTCGACGGCCATCTGCTTGCCGGGCATTGCGTCGAGGGTAAAACGCGCGGCCACCTCGGCGATGCGCCCGGCGCCCTTGGTGATGACGACGAAGTTGATGATGACCAGGATGAGGAACACCACCAGGCCGACCAGCACGTTGCCGCCGACCACGATCCGGCCAAATGTCTCGACGACCTTGCCCGCCGCGCCGTTGCCTTCGGCTCCATGCAACAGAACCTGGCGCGTCGTGGCGACGTTGAGCGACAGACGAAGCAACGTGGCGACCAGGACGATGGCCGGGAACGCGCTGTATTCGAGCGGCTGCTCGATGAAGAGCGCGATGAGAAAGACCCCAATGCCAATCGCCAGGCTGAGCGCCAGCAGGCCATCGAGCAAGAATGGCGGGATGGGCAACACCATCATGAGGACGATCGACACGATCGCCAGCGGAATCCCAAACCCCGCCGTCGGCTTGACGTCCTTCTTCGGCTCCTCTGCCACTAACCGCCAACTGCGAGCCGCGTGCCAGTGACAGTTCGGAGGTGCGCCCGGTCTGGCGCTGCCACCTGCGCGATCAACGTCAACGCTTTGACGCAGGACGCGGCGAAGTCGCCATGTCTTCGACTATCTTGGTTCCTGGGTCTCGCCCACGTCTTGGGCCATGGGCTGCGCCGCTCGCGATGGGGTGGGGAGCTGGTGCTCGCCACGAGTCTCGGGCAGCGATCGCGATCGCACAAGATGCCCCTCGAGGCTCATTGCAAGAAAGAGCCGATCCCCGCGTACCACACCTCGCCCATCTTGGCGTAGCCGGCGGTCGTCGGGTGGACCCGGTCATT
>JBBSDY010000236.1:0-6347 GCA_038240245.1 Polyangiales bacterium | reverse complement strand
CAGAAGGGCCTGATCATAGAGCAGCTCCGACCACTGCTTGACGCGCTCGGAGGCAGGATCGCTCGCCGCGAGCGCGCTCAGGTTCTTGATGATGGGATGCGAAGGATTGAGCTCCAAAATTCGCGGAGACTCCTCGGCCTTGGCATCGAACATTTTCATGATGCGCTCCATGTTCGCGCCGGGATCGCCTTCTTCGGCCACCAGGCAGCTCGCACTGTCGGTGAGTCGGCGCGAAAAACGCACATCCTTCACCTTGTCACCGAGCGCGCCCTTTACCGCGGCGATGGCCGAGCCCACTTCTTCCTTGGCCTTGTCGTCGGGCTCGTCGCCGACCTCGACCTCGCCGTGCGCGGCGCTCTTCAGCGTTCGCTTGTCGAACTCGTGGAGCGACTGCACGACCCACTCGTCGACCGGATCGGTCAAGAGCAGCACGTCATAGCCGCGCTTTTTCAGGGCCTCGAGGTGTGGCCCTTGCTCGACGGCGTGACGGCTGGGACCGGTCACGTAGAAGATCTCTTTCTGGTCAGCCGGCATGGCGTCAACGTATTGCCGGAGCGACACGAGCTTGCCGATCTCGGTCTTGAGCGACTCGAATCGGCAGAGCGCGGCGATGTCGTCCTTGTGCTTCCAGTCGATGGCGATGCCTTCTTTCATCGCGCGGCCGAATTCCGCCCAAAACTTGAGGTAGCTCTCGGCGTCGTTCTCGGACAGCTCCTTCAGCGTGCGCAGGACGCTCTTGGTGAGCTGTTGCTGGATCTGCGAAAGGTTCTTGTCCTCTTGCAGAACCTCGCGCGAGACATTGAGCGGCAGATCCTCGGAGTCGACCACACCGCGCAGGAAGCGCAGATAGGGCGGGACGAGCTTGTCGCAGTCCTCGACGATGAGAATGCGCTTCGCATAGAGGCGGAGCCCACGACGCTCTTTGCTGAAGAGATCGGGGGGCGCCTTTTCGGGCACATAGAGCAGCGCGTGAAACTGCACCGGGGCGTCGACAGACATGTGCACGCGGGCGAGCGGCGTCTGCGCGTCGAAGCCGGTGATGCGGCGGAAGAACTCGGTGTGCTGCTCTTCGGTCACCTGCGCCTTGGGGAGCGCCCAGATGGCCGACGACCGGTTGACCAGCTCGTCGTTCAGGTGAATCGGAAACTGAACGAAGTCCGAGTACTTCTTGATGATGTCCTTGACCCGCCAGAGCTTGAGGTACTCGCGCTCGTCTTCCTTGAGGTGCAGCACGATCTCGGTGCCCGGGATCTCGCGCTCGCCGGGCAGCACCGTGAAGCTTCCGCTGCCGACCGAGCGCCACACGACGGGCGCCGAGCCCGGCAACATCGAGCGGGTGCGAACGTCGACCCGCGAGGCAACCATGAAGGCGGCGTAAAAGCCGACCCCGAACTGCCCGATGATCTTGAGCCCGGCGTCGCGGTTCTTGGCGGCGTCGGCGTAGGCCTTCATGAACTCGAGCGAGCCCGACCGCGCGATGGTGCCGAGGTTGTGAATGACCTCTTCGCGGGTCATGCCAATGCCGTTGTCCTCGATGGTGATGGTGCGCGCGTCATCGTCGAGCTTGATGGTGATGCGCGGCTCGCCGACCTGCTCGGCGACGTCCTTGCGGGTCAGCGCCACGAAGCGCGCCTTGTCGAGCGCGTCGGACGCATTGGAGATGAGCTCGCGCAAGAAGACTTCTTTGTGCGTGTAGAGAGAGTTGATGACCAGCGCGAGCACCTGCTGAACTTCCGCTTGAAACGGGAGCTCGACCACACCCTCTGCCGGTTGCGCCTTGGCTTCGCCTTCGGGAGTTTCGGACATGCCCGAGGATCTACACCAATCCCCGCGCGTCGTCAGAGGATCGTCGGCGCCAGAGCGCGAGGCCCAGAAGTACCATGAGTCCCATGCTTCCCGCGGGATGTGAGCGCGTGAGCGCGCAGCCGCCGCCTCCGGCGGTGAGATCGCGATCGTGGGCGGCCTCGGCATCCGTCGAAGCAGCAAGGTCGGGCGCGTCGGCCACGCCGCCAGCGTCGGACATTCCGGCGTCGACCCCGCAGATCGATCCGAGGGTCGGTCCGACCACCGTCCAGCGGTGACGGCGATCATCAGGTCTTGCTGATCGGCAACGCCGATCGCTCCCTCGCACCGCCAGAGAAAGGTCTTGCCGCCATCACGCGACTCGAGCAGCCCGAACGTCGCGCTGACGACGAGGTGGCCCGGATCGACGGGATCGAAGACGATGCGGCCCGACGCGGGGTAGCGGCCATTCGCACGGGCCGAGCCCGACAGCAGGAGAAATGCGACCGCACGAACCGCCGTCGCTACGCGGCGCTCACCCGGGGCCGCGCGCGCCACGTTGCACTATTTGCATTTCCCCTTGTTGGGCACGTTCCAGACTTCGCCCTTCGGACGCTCGAAGAGCGGCTTGCCACCCTTCTCGACGAGCTCGTTCTTGTAATAGACGTGGTGACCGAGCAGCTCGGGGATTTCGCTCTGGCCCGCGCGGCCGTCGTTGGGATCGCTCCACGATTTTCCGACGATGTCGAGATCGCCGTCGCAGTCGACGTCGGCCGCACGCGCCTCGTGACCGGGACCGGTGGCAATCTTGTGCTCGGTGAATGCGCCGCCCTTGCCGTCGGTGTTTTCGTAGATCCAGAGCGAGCCCTGGTTTTCGGCAACCATGATGTCGAGATCGCCGTCATTGTCGAAGTCGTCGGCAACGACGTCGTGGAGCACGATGTTGCCACGCGCGGTGGGCGGAATGTTGTGCAGCACCCACGCGGTGCCCTTGCCATCCTTGTTCTCGATCCACGCCACGTTGGTGCCCCAGTGCGTCGACATGGCGAGATCGATGTCGCCGTCGCCGTCGATGTCACCCGGCATGATGAGGGGCGCTGATCCGGCCTGGGGCGTGTTTTGCGGCTCGAAGCCGCCCAGGGCAACGAATGCGGGCGCGCCGGCACTGGAGTCGGTCGCAATGGCGATGGGCGTCCAGCTGGGCGCCTTGTACCACCAGTGATCGCCGACGACCGCGTCGTTCTTGCCGTCGCCGTCGAGATCGGCGATCGCGCCGCCTTGCTGTTGGTTGTAACTGGACAGCACCGTCTTGGTCCACATGCTGGTGGGCGCCTGGCCCCCCGTCCACCATTGAGGTTGGATGGTGTTGACGACATAGAGCGCGTCGAGCCGCCCGTCGCCGCTCAAGTCACCCATGGTGATTTCTTCGGTAGAGCCCGGAGCACCCGTCGGGTAGCGCATCCACGTTGCCGCCGTCTGCACACCCGCGCCCGGGTTTTTGAACCACGAGTTGCCGGCGACCAGATCGATGAAGCCGTCACCATCGAAGTCTCCGGCGCCGCCCGCTGCCGCGGAGCTGAAGGTCGTGGAGACCACGTGCCTCACCCAGTGATCCGGGGTGCAGTACTCCCACCAGAGCATCGGGGCGTTGGGATTGGTGTTGCCGCTGCACGCGACGTCGCGCTGGCCGTCGGCAAAATCGAGATCGCCGTCTTTGTCGAGATCGGTCAACGATGTCATCGAAATGCAGTGCGCCTTGCTGGGATCGTCGGCAAACATTCCCATCCAGTGCGTGCTGAAGGGAAACTTCGTATCGAGCGCATTGGCTTTGACGAACGGCGCCTTGGGCGTGGGGTCGGCACCCTTGTCCGAGCAGGTGCCGGCCGGTGGGCTCGCGACATCGCCGCCGGTCGAGGCGTCGCTCATGGTGATCGCGCCGCCGGCCCCGGGATTTCCTCCGGTGGTCCCGCCGGTGCCCGACGTGTCGCCTCCGACTCCGTTGCCGCCGCTCTGCCCTCCGGCTGTCCCCGAGGTCTGCCCATTGCCAGCGGCCCCTCCGCTGTTGGCGCCGCCGGTGAGCGACTGGGTGCCAGCATCGTCACCGCCGCAGCCGCCCAACCAGGGCAACGTGCTTGCCAACGACAGAATCAGATAGCTGCGCATCATGATGGAGGCTCCCTATCGCCAAAAGTGAGGACAACGACCCATGCTAGCCCGAAGGTGATCCCTTCGGTACGTCCGGTGGATCTTGCGCCGCGTTTGGGGTCAGGTTTCGGCTGCCTCTCTGAAGGTGCGCTAGAAAGTTCCAAGGCGGACGCGATTGCGTCGTCGATCGCGGGACACGAGGGCCCAGAACACCCAGATCCAGCCGGCGCCCGGATGGGTAGCCAACGGGACGAGCGCACAGCCACCCGATAGAACGAACGGGCCCGGCTCGGGGCCGGCGTCATCCGTGCTGCTGGAGACTCCAGCATCCGGCACGCCGCACGTCGTGCCGAGCCGGGGCGCAAGCCTCTCCCAATCCTCCCGGCATGTCATGCCGACCGGCGTGGAGCGGTCGCACCCCGTCGCGCCGCAGAGCGCGTCGAAGTCGAGCACGCTCTCGAACGACGCACCCCCGTCGCGTGATCGCCCGATCGAAAAACCCGACGTCTTCGCATCGGCGCACGCGTACAAGGCATTGGCGACCCACGTGAGGCACAGAGGTCCGACGTCCGAGCGGCGCTCGAAGGTCGCGCCATCGGACGGCCCGACATAGGTTCCATCATCTTTCCCGCCGAAGGCGATCTGGCTGCCGTCGGGAGAGATGGCAAACCCGAGTAGACGCCCCGCGCCCGTGAAGAGCTTGCGATACGTCTGCCCCCCGTCTGTCGACGACCAGATCACCGTACCGGGAAAATCATCGACACGGACGAAGACGCGATCGACGTCGAGCGGATGAACGGCAGCAATGTACGCCTGCAGCATCCCGGCGGTCTCGGGAACGGCCTGGCGGACGAAGCTGACGCCTCCATCGTCGGAGCGCAGGAGAACCGACGCAAACCCGTCGGCCTTGCCGAGACGGCCCGAAAGATAAACACGCCGCGGATCGCTCGGGGCGATGTCAATGGTGAGCGGCAAGAGATCGGCGGGCAACCCCGGCCCGACATTGGACCAGGTTTGCCCATCGTCCGTGGAGCGCACCACCTGCGAATCGAACTTGCCGTCGGGCGCCCCGATTTCGTGGAACGCCATGACCACGTGGGGCATCGATCGACTGGACGCCAGATCGGGCACGATCGCTTCGTTAAGCTCGGACGGTCTCGCGTAGGTGCAACCGTCGTGGCTCGTGAGCACTCCGGTGAAGGTGGCGACGACGGTGGTGCCATTCGCGGTGATCGCCGTCATGGTGTCTTGCTCGCCGGTAATGGCGAGGGCAAGCTCGCAGCGGTAGTCGAAGCTCGTCCCACCGTCGCGCGACTCGAGGAGCCCGAACGTGGTGCTCACCACCATGTGCCGGGCGTCGCCGGGATCGAGAACGAGCTGACTCGCCGCCGGAAAGCGACCGTTGGCCGTGGCAAGCCGCGCGCACGAGAGCAACGCGCTCGCAGCAAGCATGGCCGAAAGCGTGCGAGCCAGGGGAAACCGACGCAAGGCGAGCCGCGTCGCTACCTCTTGCAGGTGAGGGGCGGCTGCTTTTGGAAGGTGATCTGATTGGGACGATTGAAGACGGGCTTGCCGCCGTTCTCGACGAGCATGTTCTGCAGGTACACCACGTCGCGCGGCGGGTTGGCCCCTTCGCCGCCCTCGTTGGGATCGCCCCACGGCTTGCCGACGATGTCGAGATCGCCGTCGCAGTCCACGTCGCCGATGCGCGCCTCGTGACCGCGCCAGTCGGTCGCGATGGTGTGCTCGGTGAAGTGCGGTGGGCGCTGGCCGTCGTTTTCCCAGATCCACTGGGGGCCCGAGTTCTTGCCCACGAAGATGTCGTTGTCGCCGTCGTTGTCCATGTCGGCGATCACGACGTCGTGGAGCCAGCCCTTCCCGGTGGCGAGCTGGTGCTTCATCATGTTGAGACCCTTGCCATCGACGTTTTCCCACCACGCGACCTGGGCCCCGGCGTCGCCACCCCAGTGGGTGACCATCGCGAAGTCAGTGTCGCCATCGCCGTCGAGATCGCCCAGGTAGGTGAGCGGCTCGTCGTCGAAATCGCCGGGCTGCGCGAACTGATGAGGCTCCCACGTCATGCCGTCACCGTTGACATTTTTGTACCACCACATGCGTCCGGCCAAGACGTCGTTCTTGCCGTCGCCGTCGATGTCGCCGATCGAGCCGCCCTGGCGTTGCATCTGACCGGTCGTCGTTCCAATCAGCTTGCCCGTGGCCCATTGCTGGGTCGCATCGGCGCCGGGCGTCCACCACTGCGGCTCGATGCCGGTCATGAGAAAGAGGGCGTCACCCTTCTTGTCGTTGTTGACGTCGCCGATGATGACTTCTTCGACGCGCAGGTTCTTGATGACGTAACGCTGCCAATTTCCGGCGGCGCGGGGCGTCTTGGGATTTTTGTACCAGGAGTCACTGGCGAT
>JBBSDY010000235.1:0-6375 GCA_038240245.1 Polyangiales bacterium | reverse complement strand
TCGTCGGGGGACCACCGTTCGGTGTGGTGACGATCCCGGTGACGTAGAGCTGCGGTCGGCCCCCTTCGCTCCTTCGCGACGAGAAGATGAGCCAGTAGTACGTCTTGCCGCCGACGGTCTGCGCTTCGGGCGACCACTTGGGCCAGCTGTTGCAGATGCCGGGGCTCTTCTTGCCGCTGCACGCCGGAGGATCGTTGGCCTGCAGCCTGGTGGCGGTGCCGCCACCGGGTGGGATGACGGAAACCTCGGCGGCGGCGGCGTTGTACATGGTGGTTCCGCTGGGGATCCGATCGAAGGCGAGGAGCTTGTCGTCGTTCGAGTAGGTTGGATAGTACTCTTCGAGCGCGGGATCGGATGCGCCGGGGATCGGCGTGGCCGCGCCTCCGGCCTTGGCATTGTAGGGAACGGCATAGAGATCGGCGTCGCCGTTGTCGAGCCGGCCGGTGGTCATGGTGTTGCTCGAGACATAGACGATGGTCGTGCCATCGTGGCTCCAGGTGGGAACTCCCGCCGCGCGCATGTCGCCGGTGCGAGCCAGGGAGCCAAAGGCAGTTCCTTCTTCGGGCGTCGCCGCCTCGAGATCGATCCAGGTGAGCTTCGATTGTTCGCGAACGCCGAGGGACGTGATCTCGATGTGGTCGCCGTTCGACCAGTGCGCCCGCGAGAAAGTCTCGATGCCGAGCTCGGCCTGGTTCAAAGCCACGAGAGCGCCTGCTCCGAGGAAGGCCGGCGTTTCGCCCACCGTGGCTGCCTCGAGCGATGCGAGAGCGTTGGTCCACGGTCCCTGGATGGTAAAGCCCGCGAACTTGCCATCGGGCGTGGACGTGTGGCACCCAAGGCAATTGGTATCTTTTTGTTTTACCTGGCCGGGGACGAGCGTGGTCACCACGTTCTCGTCGCCCACCGCGAAGCCCTTGAGCGAGGAGGTGTCCGAGGTGGTCCAGTAGACGATGCTGCCGTCGGCCTCGGCCGGCGCGATGGTGATCTTGGCGTCTTCACTGCGCTTGGGCGTCGAGCCCATGGCGTTCGAGTTGAGGGCTCGGATCGAGACCGTCAGCTCCCATTCTTCTCCCACGTGCGAAGAGATTGCCTTCCACATGTCGCGAGGCATGTACCAGGTCGAGCTGGGGGAATAGACGACGAGATCGTTGGCTTCTTTATCGCTGTGGATGCGGATCTCGAATGCGTTGAGGCTGCCGTCGGCGACGAAATGAAAGCGGGGCCGCAGCCAGTTGCGCGGAAAGAGCGAGCCCGGCTCTGGCTCGATGAGGCACGGGCCTCCCGCGGCATCGCCGCTGCCAGCGGGTCCAAAGCGATCGGCGATGTCCGCCGGAAGGGCGCCCATGCCGCCCGCGTCCGCGCTGGCCAGGATGGGAGCCGCTGGAAAGTCGGTGCACGGCCCCGCGCATGGCACCACCGGCGTCGGCCCGGTGGCCCCGGCCTCGTCTGGTGAACCGACGCTGGCGTCGCCCAGGTTGATGATCGATCCGCCGCCCGTGCCGGGGCCGATGTCGCCGGTTCCGGCGCTTCCGCCCGTTTCGCCGAACTTGGACGTCCCTTGATCACTGCACGCGGTGATGGCGATCACACCGACAGCCGCGGCGAGCCCAGAAAACGAGCGAATCATGGCATCAGACTACCACGAACCCGGGTCGCGTTCTGGTGCGACCCGAACTTTCTACCGATCGGGAGGCCGATGTTCGGGTGGCCCAATCAGGCTCGAGCTGGCGCGGGCCATGAGCTTGCCGTGCGTGTCGACCAGCTCACCCTCGCAATAGACGACGCGTTTGCCTTCGCGGATGACGCGCCCCGTCCCGGTCACAGTGTCGCCGAGCCGCGCCCGACCGAGAAACGTCACGTTGAGATCGATGGTGATGTGAAACTCTGGATGGTCGAGCGTCGCAACGGCCATCCCCATCGACTCGTCGAGCATGGCGGCCTGGATCCCGCCGTGCAGGATGCCGGCCGCGTTGATGGCCTCTTCGCGCACGATCCATCGCATCGTGATGCTGCCGCGCTCGACGGCGACGATGGTCCCGTTGAGCCAGCGGGTGAACGAAGGCGCCCGTAGAGGGAGCTCCTGGTCGATGTACCCGCGAAACACGTCGAGTCGGCTCATCCGAGCGCCAGCATCGAGCGAAAGGCGCAGCCAAAGCAAGCGTGAACGTTCTCGAGCTGCCCGCCCTGGCGTTCATTGAGGCCACGTCTTACAAGTGAAGGATGAAGCCTGGCGATCATCCTGACTTCTATCGCATTGCGCCTCCGCCCGGCGCGTCGCGCGAGAGCACCATCGTCCTCGATGCCGAAGGTCGTTTCTGGCACGACGGAGAGCGCGTCGAGCATCCCGCGCTCGCCAAGGCGATGCACGCGTGGATTGCCCGTCACCCCGACGACGGACGGGTTCATCCTCACCAATGGCTACGACTGGACGTACTTCCGCGTTGACGATGCGCCTTTCACCGTGCGGAGTCTGCGCCTTCTACCCGACGCCGTCATGCTCTCGCTCTCCGACGAAACCGAAGAGGCGCTCGTGCCCGAGATGTTGCGCGTCGGGCGCGACGACGCGCTCTACGCCAAGGTCAAGGGCGGCGCCTTCGAAGCGCGCTTCTCGCGCCACGCGCAGACCTCGCTCGCGCCGGCGCTCGACGAGCGAACCGACGGCAAGCTCGAGCTACGGCTCGGCGGCCACCACTATCCACTACCGTAGTTGAATACGCACGCCCCAGAGGAATACCGCGTTGGCCTAGTTGCAGATGGGCGCGTCGGAGGCGGCCCAGTCGACGGCCAACAAGGTAGCGTCGCCCTTCTTCGCAGATAGATCGGTCGCGGTGTCCGATCCCGGCTCGTCGAAGCGATAGTAGCCGGCGAGGCCCGCTTCGTTGCCCATCATCCGCCTGTGCATGTTCGCGGCGATCTCGGGTTGGGTGCGCACCACGCTCCAGACGCGGACTTCGTCCATTTCGCCGGTGAAGTAGCGAGTATCGACGGTGTTGGCGCCGAGGGTCATCATGGTGTTGGCGTTGAGCGAGCTCGTCTGCGCGACGATCAGCGACGCTTCCATCGTGCCGTTGACGAAGACCATGATCTCTCCGGTCGACATTTTGCGCGTTGCCGCGACGTGGATCCATTGCCCCGTGTTCACCGTCGTGGTGCTAAGAATGGTGGTATCGGGGTTGCCGACCCCGAAGGCGAACTTGCCGTTCAACACCGACGAACCAAAATCGTTGGCCGAGCCGCCCACGTCGGCGTAGATGAGCCCGCTTCCTTCGAAGAAGTTGTTGGCGCCCGCCCGTGCATCGGTCGTCTTGATCCATGCCTCGAGGGTGAAGTCGTCTTGCACGGGGCGCGTCGAGATGGTCGCTTCGGAAAAGCCCTGGAACACGCCGGCATAGCCGGCACACGTCGATGCTTCCGGGTAGCCTGCCCCCTCGGCATCGGGGGTGGAAACCGAGCTGTCGGTGGCAGTGCTCGACGCGTCCGCGACGAAAGCGCCGCTCGATCCACTCGATCCGCTCGGATTGGTCGATCCGCTCAGCCCGTTCGATCCCCCCATCCCCACCGCTCCGCCAACTCCTGCCGGCGCGATGGAACCGGACACCCCGCTCGTCGTAGAATTTCCTGCCTGACCTCCCGATCCGATCGATTGGCCCATGTTCGAGCGAACGGGAATGTCCTGCGCATCGCACCCAATGAGGAGCACGCCAAGAAGCGGCGCCATCAAGACCTTTTGCATCGTTCGTCTCCGGTAAGGCAGGAATGCTGCACGCGCCAAAGTGTCGGCACCGTGCGTTCCAAGTTCACTTTTTTTCAATCCACCCTCATCCCCCGCCCCAGCGAGGCTGACCCCGCCCACGCAATCGCTTCAGGTGCGCAGCGGAACCGAAGGACGTGCGCATTGTCTCGCCTTGCGTCGCGTGAGACGCGGAGCCGGCGGACCCGCAAACCCCGCAGACACCGCCCGCGGAAGACCCCGCGGCCCCGGCAAAGCCCGCGACCCCCGAAAACCTGCGCGGATCTTGCAGACCCGGCAAGGCCAGCAGAACCCGGCAAAGCCCGCAGACCCGGCAAAGGCCCGCAGACCCGGCAAAGCCCGCAGACCCGGCAAAGCCCGCAGACCCGGCAAAGCCCGCAGACCCGGCAAAGCCCGCAGACCCGGCAAAGCCCGCACACCCGGCAAAGCCCGCACACCCGGCAAAGCCCGCACACCCGGCAGACCCCGCGAGCCCGCGGATCCGGCAAAGCGCGCGCACCCCGATCAAGAGCCATTTTGCGGAGATGATAAAATCATCGATTTCAATCCATCATCATCGAATCACATCGAATCATATCGACTTGATATAAATAGATGATTTTATCATCACCGCAAAATGCCCATCGAGGCATGACTGAGGCGAAAGGCAAGCGCCGCCCATGGTCACGAGGTCTCGCCAAGGGCAGGCGCCGCTGGTCACGAGGTCTGGCGAACGGCAGGCGCCGCTGGTCACGAGGTCGGGCGCAAGCGCCGCTCTTGGTTCCCGCGGTGAGAGGGTGAGTCTGGTGATCGCAAGGCTTCGATACGGCGTAGAGTCGTCCCGAGGGCGGGCAGGAAAGGTTGGCGGGAATGGGCAGAGCAAAGACGGCGAACCCCCGCGAGGTTTTGATTCAGACGCGCGTGCCCGAAGACGTCGCGGGCTGGGTGGCCGAGATGGCGTATGAGACGGGTGACACTGCTTCGGGTTGGGTCAGACGGATCGTGATGCGCGACTACCGTCAAGCCAACGTGCTGGCGATGGTCCGTCACAAAGGCGAGAGCAACCCCCTGCTGCTGCTCGCACACTTTTCGCCGACCCACTCCCTCGCGGCCACCAACCACATCACCGCGCTCGATCGGGAGTTCCTGCTCCTCGACTCTCAGGGACAGGCCCTCACGCGTAGCGAGGTGACCGGGCAAGACTGGTTTCGCCGGCCGAGCGAGTATCGATTCATTCTCGAGGGCAGTCCGAACCCGTGGAAGATCGTGACCCTGATCGGATTTGCGAGCACGCTTCACGCGGATCTCGAATGGTCGCCTCCGGACGCGGCAAATGCTGTCGATGCGACGCATCCGGCCCGAGCTTCGCGCCGATCGCGCTAAGGGCGCTCTTTCTTGCGGTTGCGTCCGGCGGGTGCGGCGGATGCGGTGGCGGGCGGGCCGGCTTCTTGCTGCTGCGCCTGCGCGGCCCAGAAGGCTCGGTCGGCTGCTTCCAGACGGCGCTGGTTCTCGAGATCGACAGAGGCCACGGCGCTGGCGGCGGAGTCGGCGATGGCGCGATTGGCTTCGTCGGTTCTCTTCCAGACGAAAACACCGAGGGCGCCGACAGTGAGTGAGGCTCCGAGCACGACGCCGGCCATCATTCGGGTGCGGCTCGACGTCGGGGGCACCGGGATCGAGACGCGATCGTGCACCGAAGGAAGCATGGGTCGAAGACCGTATTGAATGTCCGGGCTTCCTTGCGCTTCGAGCTTCTCGAGCTGACCGAGCGCCTCGCTCATCGCCACCATCGAGGCGAAGCGCTTGTCGGGATCTCGCTGGCAAGCCTTGGCGAACCAAACGTCGAACCCCGCCGGCAGGTTGCGCAGAAAAGCCGTAGGAACTGGTAGCGGCGCGGCGCACACCTTGAGAACGATGTCTCCGATGGCATCTCCGTCGAATGGGACCCTGCCCACCATCGCGGCGAATGCGCACGCGCCGAGCGACCACACGTCCGAGCGACGATCGACGGGCGACGATGCCGTCAGCGCTTCGGGTGCCATGTAGTGGGGCGTTCCGAGGACCGATCCGGCGTGGGTGGCTCCGCTGGCTGCGGCCTCATCCGTGAGGAGCTTGGCAATGCCGAAGTCGACGAGCTTGACGGTGTAGCCGCGAGGCTTCGCTTCGGGATCGCGCGAAAGCATGATGTTGTCGGGCTTCAAATCGCGGTGCACGACGCCGGCAGCGTGCGCCACCTCGAGGGCGAGGGCAGCCTCTCGGATGATGCTGATGACCTCGTCGGGAGGCAGTGGGCCTCGCTGTCGGATCGCAGCCTCGAGACTCTGGCCTTCGAGGAACTCCATCACGATGTAGGGCTGTCCCGTTTCGGTGACTCCATCGTCGTAGACCTGCGCGACGTGTCGCGACTTGAGCTTGGCCGCTGCCTTGGCCTCGGTCTGGAACCTGCGCAACGCTTCGCGGCTGCTGGTGAGCTGTGGATGGATGAACTTGATGGCCACCGCTTGCCCGAGCGTCGTGTGGCGCGCGTACCAGACCGTGCCCATCGCGCCTCGTCCGACGAGCCTTTCGACGCGGTACATGTCGGCGACCACGGTTCCCGTGAAGTCGGCCGGCGGAGCCAGCGAGCTAGGCGGGGCTGAGGGGGG
>JBBSDY010000234.1:0-6377 GCA_038240245.1 Polyangiales bacterium | reverse complement strand
CGACACACCCCCGACACTTCTCCTCCCAGCACGCGGCAAAGCGCGGACAGGGCTAGGTTGGGCGGTTTCACCATCTCGGAAGCGAAGTGGCGCGAGGCCCGAATGCGCACCGACCGCACGGGAAAAACCTTCGTTGCGCGCATCCAGTCGCCCATCGTCAGGTCGTCATTCTCGATGATTCCGTGCTCGGTCTCGTTGCAGACGGGGCGTGCAAAGAGGTCGTCGAGCGTCCGTCTCATCCAGCCTCGCCGCTGCGACTCCTTCGAGTACATCTTGAGCCCGCTATAGATCCTCAGACGCACCGCGGGGCGGCACGGTTCCTCTTCGAACACGAAGGTGCCACCGGGCGAAAGCACACGGAATGCCTCGCGAACGATGGGCGTCGGTTCCGGGAAGTGGTGAAGAAACTCGTAGCAGAACACGAACGGAATCGAGTTGTCGAGGAACGGAAGTCTGTGAGCATCGCAACAGACTCGAAGTGGCATCTTGTCCTTCGAGAACACGTGGGCGTAGTGCTCACCGCCGCGGAGCGTGTCGAAAGATAGATCGCACGCCGCCCCCGTGGCCTTGACATCATTTTCCATGACGAGCGAGCGCTGACATCTTTCAGCACCGATCTCGATGTAAGGATCGACGACGACTCCTTGGTCGACCAAATCCCGCATCCGCAAGCGGGTCTTTTCCATTCGTTCGGCAAGAATACGTTCGATAGCTGCCGCGTCGAATTCATCCTGAAAATGCTGGTTTCCCTTGACCTGCTGTTCAACCAGCTTCTTACGAAATTCGATCTCACCCTTCTGGGCCCGAATTGGCTGCAGCTTCATGGCTTCTCAGCGGAACCATAGGACGCCAGCCAGGGAGAGGCAAGTGGCGACCCCTCTCAATACTCGCGCTGCTACCCTCACGCCCACGAGTGACGGAGGGCGCCGTGTTTCTCCCTGCGTCATGGCTCCTGACGCTATACTGCCCGCCTCCCGTGCTCGTCTCGGTCGTCGTCAGGTCGTTCAAGCGCACAGAAGCTCTGAAAGAGCTCGTCGCGCGGCTGCGCGAGCAAACCTACCCGGCCTTCGAGGTCGTCATCCTCGAGCAGAGCGAGGATCCTGCCATCGTTCGCGATCTCGAGGCGCTCGGCGATCCGCGCGTCCACGTCGTCGTGGCATCGCCCAAGAATCCGCCCGCGGCGCGCAACGAAGCCATCCGGCACGCGGCCGGCGAGATCATCCTGCTCATCGACGACGACGATCTGCCCATCGGAAACGACTGGATCGAGCGCCATGCAAAAAACTACGAGGACCCCGACTGCATGGGCGTCGTGGGCAGGCTCGTCGCCGATCCCGAGCACATCCGCTCGCCTCGCTTTCCGCGCGTCGTGCGCTTCTTCGCCATGCGGTACACGTTTTTCATGGACACCATCACCCTTGCCCACAACACGGTGCGAAAAGAGGGAATCGACTTTTTGATCGGCTCCAACGCATCCGTGCGCAAGTCGCTGCTCCTTCGCATCGGGGGCTGGGACGAGGGCATCCCCATGAACGAAGAGCAGTCCTTCGCCATCAAGTTTGCGCGCCAAAAGCATGGCGGCGAGAAGTTCGTCTTCGACCCGGACGCGCTCATGTGGCGACGTACCGATGTGCCCGGTGGTCTCAACCGGCGCGCGGGCGACGACTGGCACATGCGGGAGCTCGAAGCGCGGCTTTTCTATTACAAGCACGTGGTGGGCTACTACTTCGAACGGCGGTATCGACTGATGGTTCCGCTCTTCTGGCTGCGCGGCATCGAGCAGGTCCTGGTCTGGATATGGGACTCCGACAACAGCCATCGCTCTTTCGCTGAACGCATGCGGGCGAGCATCGAGGTGATGTCGCGGCTTCCCAGCGCGCTGCGCTTCGCACGCTTTCCGGCCGGCGCGGTGCGGCGGGTGCCCGAGTGGGACTGAGCCATCTGGCGATGCGCGTGGCCACGCAGCGGACCGTGGTGGGCATGGTCGAACGCTTCGCGCGCCGCTCGGCGTCGAGTCAGGGCCCCGCCGATCGCCCCCGCGTGGCGCTCACCTTCGACGACGGCCCGCATCCCGACTGGACACCCCGGGTCCTCGATGCGCTCGATCGCGCGTCGGCGAAAGCAACGTTCTTCGTGGTCGGTCGCTGCGTCGAGGCGTGCCCTCATCTCGTGGTCGAGGCGCGCCGTCGCGGACACGAAATTGGCACGCACCTCTACTCGCACGATCGGTCGACCGCGTTCGACGATCAAAAGTTTCGCGACGAGCTCGTGCGCAGCCGCGAGCAGCTCGAATCCCTTTTGGGCGAACGGATTCGCTGGCTCAGATTTCCCTACGGCGAGCGAGGGCGGCAAGATCCGCGGGCCATCCGCAGCGAGTATGGGGTCGACACGGTGCACTGGACCTACAGCTCGCACGACGGCAAATTCAGCGATCCCGACGCCATCGTGGCGCGCGTCGAGGCAGGAATACGCCCCGGTGCCATCGTGCTTTTGCACGACGCGCTGGCCGACGAGAAGACCTTGCCTCCCCCGTACGTCGCCGCACGGGATGCGACGCTCAGCGCTCTTCCTCGGATTGGAGAGCTCCTCTTGCGGCGAGGACTTGCACCCGTGACACTGAGCGAGCTTCTTCCACCTGTGTCCCCGCCGCTCGCCTGACGATTGCCCGACGCCAGACGCCTCGTAGCTCATCGAGCTCGCACGACGAGGCGCCGCACTGGCCGAAGGCCGAGAAGATCCTCTCCAGGCTGCGCGGGTGCGGCAGCCGCCGCCCTCCCCGAAGCAGCCCGCGAGGAAATGTACTACGAGGCCATTGTACTACAAGCAGGTTGTAGTACCGTTACCGTAGATGGATGCCCTGCTCGACCGCCACGACGAGCTGCGGGAGCTCGAAGCAGCGTGGACGGCTGCGTCGCGCGGGCAAGCTCAGCTGGTGGTTTTATGGGGACGGCGACGTGTCGGAAAGACGTATTTGCTGTCCCACTTCGCGCGGAGCAAGCGTGCCGTCTTCTTCGGAGCCACTCAACAGGCCGAGACGGTGGAGCTCGCCCGACTACACGAGGCGGTTCGGCGCGGTCTTGGTGACCGCACCGTCGACCTCGCGGGTGGCGGCTTCACGTCATGGGAAGCGGCGCTACGCTATCTTGCGGCCCTGGCGAAGGACGAACCACTGACCGTGGTGATCGACGAGGTGCCCTATCTCCTTCGATCGACGCCGGGGTTCGCGAGCATCGTGCAAGTGGTATGGGATCACCTGACGCGGGGAGCTCGGCTCCTTCTGGTGTTGACCGGCTCGGCAGTCAGCGTCGTCGAAGATCTCATCGGCGCCGGTGGCGCGCTACGCGGTCGACCCACCCTGTCGCGTCGACTGGATCCTCTCGATCCCATTGCGGCGAGAGAGTTCCTCCCCAAGCTCGCCGACGCAGACTTCCTCGGAGCGTATGCGGCATGCGGCGGATATCCCCTTCATCTGCGTGCGTGGGACAGCTCGGCATCGCACGAAGCCAACTTGTCGCGTCTTGCGTATGCATCGGGAGGTCTGCTTCTTCAAGACGCCGCGAGCATGTTGGCAGAAGAGCTCTCCGACAACGCCGGGCACGCCCGGATTTTGGCAGCCGTCGGACGCGGGCACGCAAGATACGGCGAGATTGCCAACGAGGCCGGCCAGCGGGTCGAGGCGCCGCTCGAAACACTCGTTCGAGCGGGCTTTCTGCGCAAGCTTCTGCCCGTTGGCGCGCAGAAGGCCGCCCGCCCACATTACGAGATTGCCGACCCCTATCTCTCGTTTTGGTTTAGCTGTCTGTTCGCCAACATGACCGAGATCGAGGCGGGCCAAGGCGGCGCCGTCTCCAAACGCAATCGTCCACTTTGGCAGCGCCACATGGGCGCGGTCTTCGAGGAGCTCGCCCGCGCCCATGCCACACGACTCGTCCTCTCCGGTGAGCTACCCAAGCATCTCCTCGTCGGTCGGTGGTGGGCCAGTCGGGGCGAGCACGTCGAGATCGACATTCTCGGGCTTCAAGGCTCGAGAACCGTCCTCGTGGGTGAAGCTCGCTGGCAAGACAACCCGCTCGACGCTCGGGACCTCGACGCTCTCAAACAAAAGGCTCGACTGGTCCCCCAACCGGTGCCGGACCTCACATTCAGCCTGTGGGCACGATCGGGTGTGACATCCGCGGTGAAACGGGCTGGAGCGAAGGGCTACACCCTCAAGCAGATGCTGACGCGATGACGGGACGCAAAAACTCCCGATAGACGCGGGCCATGGCTTGCGCCTGCACCCGGCGCGAGAACAGCGGCGCGCGCTCGCGGCCGCGTTGGGCGAGATCGCTGCGCAGATCAGGCTCGCGGCACACCCGAACTATCGCGTCGCCGATCTCGGAGGCATTCTCGGGATCGACCTGCAAGGCTGCCTGCCCGGCCACCTCGCCCAGCGAGCCACCATGGGTCGTGATCACGGGACACCCGGCCGCCATCGCTTCGACGACCGTGAGGCCGAAACCCTCGCACCTCGACACGAGGAGGTGGGCCTTCGCAGCGGCGTAGAGAACGGCGAGCTCGTCGTCGTCGACGTAGCCGAGCCGCACGACGGCCTCCGACATGCCGAGCCGACGGGCCTCGGCCTCGACGCTTTCGACGTGCGCGCCCTGCAGGTGCCCTGCCCACGCCAGACACACGTCGACACCTCGTGCCCGGGCGTGCGCGAGACCTTGCATCATGCCGTCGACGTTCTTGCGCCAGTCCGAGCCACCCACGTACAGAACGAAATCGCGTCCCGTCAAGCCGAAGCGCCCGAGCGTGGACACTGTCTCGAGCCGGGGAGGCGCTGACCAGCGTTGGATGTCGACGCCGTTGTAGACGCGCACGATGCGATCTTCGGGCACGCCGAGCAAAGAGACGGCGTCGTTGCGGGTGGCGTCGCTGATCGCCACCACGAGATCGGCGCTGCGGTACCGCCGCCGTTCGATGCGCTTGCCGGTGAACGCTCCTCCATCGCGGATGCCGAAATAGCGATCGGGAAACTTGGTGGGCACCAGATCGTGGCAGGTGACGATCTTTCGACATCCCAAAAATAGTGGCGTGGCGTGCGCGTCGCAGATGTGCACGGCGTCTGCCCCGGCGCGCCGGAGCGCGCGCCACAACGTAACGCGCTGGCGCCATGCCCAGCGATAAAAGTCCGCCTCCGTCGGCGTGGGCAAGTTGGGATCGCCACTGTAAGAGGCGATATCGTCGGTGATCCGGTAGTCACCCGTCCAGCCGAGTGAGGTGAGGCCCACGATCTCGATGCCATCGAGCTCGTCACGCGTTAGCTCGGACAATCCGAGGGCGAGCTCGCGGATGTATCGACCGATGCCGCGTGGACCGCTGGGCGTGTCGAGCGGCGTCAGATCGAGCACCAGGCGAGCCGCGCGGGCGGTCATGGTGTTTCGAGCAGGTGCCGGTACGCGAGCGCCATCGCTTTGGCCTGCACCTCGCGCGAAAACTGCGGCGCGCGCGCGCGTCCCCGTTCGGCGAGCTTTTCGCGAAGATCGGCATTTTCGACGAGGCGGGCGATGGCCGCGCCAATCGCCGGATGGTCATCGGGATCGACGGTGAGGGCCGCGTCGCCGGCGACCTCGGCGAGCGATCCCCCGAGCGTGGTCAGCACCGGACAGCCCGCGGCCATCGCCTCGACGACGGTGAGCCCGAAGCCCTCGCAGTGCGAAACCAGAATATGAGCCCGGGCACCGCGATAGAGAACCGCCAGCTCATCGTCGCTCACCATGCCCAGTCGCAGCAGGCTGTCGCCCACCCCGAGCTCGTTGGCCATCGCCGTCACCGATGCGGCGTGGTCGTCGCGGAGCTGACCCGCCCACGCCAGAACGATGTCGAGGCCGCGAGCGCGAGCTGCCGCCAGACCTCGCAGCATCCCCTCGATGTTCTTGTGCCAGTCGCTGCCTCCGACATAGAGAAGAAAGGGCCTGTCATCCACACCGAAGCGCAGCAAGACTTCGCGTCCGAGGGTGGGCGAGCTCGCCCAGCGATCGATATCGACACCGTTGTAGATGCGCACGATGCGCTCCGGAGAAACGCCGAGAAAGGAGCACGCGTCTTGTCGCGTGGCTTCGCTGATGGCGATCACGAGATCGGCCGTCCGGTAGCGGCGTTTCTCGATGGCGAGCCCCACCATGGCGCCTCCATCTTTGATCCCGAAGTACCTGGCCGGGTAGCGCGCCGGGATCGCGTCGTGGCAGGTGACCACCTTCTTGCAGTGGGTCAGACCCACGAACAGCGGCGTTGCATTGGGGTCTCCGAGATGAACGGCGCTCGCCCCGATGGCGCGTACCGCTCGCCAGAGACCAAGACGTCGCGCGTAGGCCCAGTGGTAATGATCCTTG
>JBBSDY010000233.1:0-6377 GCA_038240245.1 Polyangiales bacterium | reverse complement strand
GCCGTGGATCGCGCCCGACGGCGTGGGGGTGATCGCACACGCGCAGCGGGCAGCCGGCGAATCGACCTCGGCGATGACGGCGCGGCTTGCCGACGAAGTGGTTCGCACGCTCGTGGGAGCGCCCTTCCCGTCCAATGCTTTCGGCTCGGCACGCAGCGCGCTGCTCGATCGCGTCGGCGATGGCATCTCGCCCGATGGTCGAGCGCTCGACGCCCTGGCGGGCGCGGTCGCTCCGGGGCACCCTTCCTGGGTCGGTCCCCTTGGATCGTGGGACGAGCTGGCCAAGGTGGGCGTCGAGGGCGCTTCCCTGCGCTGGTCGGCGCTCACGTCCGGGCCGCTCCGTCTCGCCGTGATCGCCAACGACGATGCGCAGCAAGCCGACACGTTGGCGAGGACCGTCGATCACTGGCTCGTCCGGACCACCGATCAACCCCGGCTCTGCCCTCCCGTCGACGTCGCGCCGAGCCCGCGCGCGGGGACGCTCGAGGTGACGCTCTCGGCCCCGCCTCCGCTGTCCGTCCCGATCGCCCAGGCACTCGTGGGGGTTGGCGTTTCTCCGCAGGCGAGCCCCGACAGTGCCCTGGCCGAGCTGACGCTGGCCGGCTTGAGCGGCGCGGACGGGTGGCTGAGCAAGGCGCTCGGATCGTCGTCACTTGGAGCCACGGCGCAGGCGCGCCTCGTCGGCGGCACGAGAGCGGCCGCGCTCTTGGTCGATGTTCGAGCGCCCGAGCCGCAGCTCGATGCGGCAGTGGCCCAGGTTCGTGGCCTTCTTCAACGCCTGCGCCAGGGGGCGCTCTCGCAAGCGGATCTCGATCGCAGCATTTGGGTGCGCGACAAGTGGGACCTCGAGGCGTCGCTCGATCCGCGCCGGAGACTGGTCGACCTCTGGCGCGACGTCCATCCCGCACCGAAGTCCGTGTCGCTCGATGCCTGGCGCGCCTGGGCGGCGTCCGCGCTGCGGGACGACAAGCTCATCGTCGTTTTGGCACGTCCCAAGCGGGGCTGACGGCCGAACCCGCCGTGTGGTAGACCACGGGGCACCGATGTCACCTTCATCGCCGCGATCGGACTTCGTCGTCATTCTCGATTACGGCTCGCAGTACACGCAGCTCATCGCACGCCGCATTCGCGAGAGCCACGTCTATTGCGAGATCCACCCCTACACCCTGCCCATCTCCAAGCTGCGCGCACTGGGTCCCAAGGCCATCGTCCTCTCGGGCGGACCGGCCAGTGTCTACGCTGCCAATGCTCCCGGCGCCGAGCCCGAACTTTTCGATCTCGGGCTTCCCATTCTCGGCATTTGCTACGGCGTGCAGCTGATGGCCCACCTGCTCGGCGGCCGCGTCGAGGGAGCCGAGGCTCGCGAGTACGGCCCCGCCGAGGTGCGCATCGACGAGCCGGTCGGCGTTTTCTCGGGCTTCACGAAGGGCGAAAAGCTGCAGGTTTGGATGAGCCATGGCGACCGCATCGCCGCGCTGCCCAGTGGCTTTCGAGCCATCGGAACGAGCGACAACACGCCGCTTTGCGCCATCGCCGACGATCGCCGCAAAATCTACGGCATTCAGTTTCACCCCGAGGTGGCGCACACCCCGCGCGGCGGCGAGATCCTGCGCGCGTTCCTCTTCGACGTGGCGGGTCTCTCACCGACCTGGACTCCCCTGTCCTTCTCCGAAGAGGCCGTGCGGCTCGTGCGCGAGAAGGTGGGGCCGACGCAGCGGGCCATCTGCGGGCTGTCGGGCGGCGTCGATTCGTCGGTGGCCGCCGTCCTGTGTCACCGTGCCCTCGAAGATCGTCTCACCTGCGTGTTCGTCGACAACGGCGTCTTGCGCGAAGGCGAGGCCGCGCAAGTCGTACGTCTGTTCCGCGACGTCTTTCACATCAAGATGATCGCCGTCGATGCGCGGCAAAAGTTTCTGACGGCACTCGCCGGCGTCACCGATCCCGAGCAAAAACGAAAGATTATCGGCGGCATCTTCATCGACGTCTTTCAAGACGAGGCGGCCAAGGTCGCCGACGTGAAGTGGCTCGTTCAAGGCACCCTCTATCCCGACGTCATCGAAAGCGTTTCTCTCAAGGGTCCCAGCGCGGTCATCAAGAGCCATCACAACGTGGGCGGCTTGCCCGAGCGGCTGCATCTCGGACTCTGCGAGCCGCTGCGCGAGCTCTTCAAGGACGAGGTCCGGGAGGTGGGCGCCGCCATGGGCCTGCCGCGCGAGCTGCTCTGGCGTCAGCCGTTTCCGGGACCGGGCCTCGCCGTGCGCTGCCTCGGCGAGGTCACCGAAGAGCGCCTTCGTCCACTGCGCCGCGCCGACGCCATCCTCGAAGAAGAAGTCCGCGCTTCGGGCCTTTACGAATCGCTCTGGCAAAGCTTCGCCGTGCTCTTGCCGGTGCGCTCCGTGGGCGTGCAGGGCGACGAACGAACCTACGACGAAACCATCGTCCTCCGCGCGGTCCACTCGAGCGACGGCATGACGGCCGACTGGGCGCGGCTTCCGCACGATCTGTTGGCGCGCGTCTCGGCGCGGATCACCAACGAGGTCAAGGGCGTCAACCGCGTCGTGTACGACATCTCTTCCAAGCCGCCCGGCACCATCGAGTGGGAGTAAGATCGTGCGCGCGGTCCGCACGTTCGCGGCTCTCGTGGTGTCACTCGCCGTGACGGGCGGGGTGCTCGCCGCTTGCCAGCTTGCAGGGTACGCGCAGCCGACGGTCTCGCTGCGCGTTCGTGGCAACGTCGCTGACGCGCAGGTCACCATCGACGACATCCCCGTGGGGGCACTCGGATTCGTGCAGGCGCGAGGGGTAACGCTGCCACCCGGCAAACACCGCGTGACGATCGAACAATCGGGCTATTTCCCCTGGGACGCGGTGGTCAAAACCAAGGACAAGCCGGTCATGTTGCAAATCGCGCTGGTTCCAGTCCCGGACTGACAATGCCGGGCGTCGACTTGAACATCGATCTCGGCGAGCTTCCCAACGAGCCCGACGAGCTCTATGCCCTGGCCACGGTGGTCAACCTCGCCTGCGGTGGGCACGCGGGCGACGTCGACTCGATGCGCCGCTCCATCGCCCTCGCCCTTCGGCACGGCGCGAGAATCGCGGCGCACCCGTCGTTCCCCGATCGCGACAACTTCGGGCGCGCTCGGGTGGCGATTCCTCCGGAGCTGCTCTACGAGTCCGTCGTCGAGCAGGTGGCGACGCTCGCCAAGCTGGTCCACGACGCCAACGCCAGACTGTGGGGAGCCAAGCTGCATGGCGCGCTCTACCACGCGACCATCGAGGACGAGCGGCTCGCGGCGGCCGCGCTCGACGGCATCGTGTCTGCCGTGCCCGACGGCCTGACGATCGTGGGGCCTTCGCACGGACACTTCGAGACCCTGAGCCGCGCCCGGAGTCTCGCCTACGCGCGCGAGGGTTTTGTCGATCGGCGCTACTCCGACGACGACACGCTGGTGCCGCGAAGCCAGCCCAACGCCTTGCTCGATGAGCCCACCGAATGCACCGAGCAGGCGCTGCGCCTGGCGCGGAGCGGCCGGATCGAAACACTGTGCGTGCACGGCGATGGTCCCAACGCTATCGACGTCGCGCGCCGGGCGCGCAGCGCTCTCGAGCGCGAGGGGCTTCTGGCGCTGCCCGTCCGGCGATGAGGTGCCACCCCTACGGCGACGGTGCGCTCTTCGTCGCTCTCGAGATCGACGATGCGCCCGATCGCCGCGAGCGGACGCACCGGGTGGCTGATGCGCTGCGCGCGCGGCTGCCGAAGACGGACATCGTGGTGGGGGCGGGAAATATCGCGGTAATCGGGATCGGGGTGTTCGATGATCTCGAGGGTCTCGTTGGCGACGCTCTGCTGGCGCCCGCCCGCGACGCGCCCAAGCCGGCGCTGCACCACATCGGTGTCGTCTACGATGGACCCGATCTCGAGGATGTCGCGCGCCAAACGGGCATGTCACCGCAGGAGATCGCGACGGTGCACGCATCGGGTGACTACGTCGTCGAGCTCATCGGATTTCTGCCGGGCTTCGGCTACCTGGGTCCGCTCGACCCGCGGCTCAGGATCGGACGGCGCGAGACCCCGCGCCCGCGCGTTCCAGCGGGCAGCGTGGCGATCGCAGGATCGTACACCGGTGTGTATCCCTCGACATCACCCGGCGGGTGGCACCTCTTGGGCCGAGCTGTCGACGTTACCTTGTTCGATTCCCGCCGCGATCCACCGGCGCTCTTGCGACCGGGCGATCTCGTGCGCTTCGTGGCCCATGGCTGAAATCGAGGTGCGCGCCGCTGCCGCCGGAGTGACGGTCCAGGACGCGGGCCGTCCCGGATGGCTCGCGGTCGGTGTGCCCCCCTCGGGGCCGCTCGATCCCACTGCGCACGCCGCCGCCAACCTGGCGGTGGGCAACGATCCACGCGCCGCCGCGCTCGAGATCCCACTGGGCGCGCTGCGCATCGTGGCCCGCGGTGCGCTCAGGATCTCGGTGGACGGCGAAGATGCGCATCAAGTCGATGCCGGCACCGAGGTGGTCGTGGCATCGTGTGAAAGAGCAGTTCGCTACCTGGCGGTGGCTGGCGGTGTCGACGTCCCGGAGATCCTTGGCTCGCGATCCACGCTCGTCGCAGCGGCCTTCGGTGGTTTCGAGGGGCGCCCGATTCGCGCAGGCGACGTCCTTGGCGTGCGAGCGGGCGTGGCGATCGATCGGGCCTTCGCAGCGCGGCCCACGGTGGGCGATCCTCCCGATCCGGCGATCATTCTCGTGACGCCCGGACCCCATCGGCATCGCTTTGCACCAGAAAGCTGGGACGAGCTTCTTGCCGCGACGTTTCGCATCTCGGTCCGCGGCGATCGAGTAGGTGTACGGCTCGATGGTCCGAAGATCGCGCGCCAGGGCGACGATCGCGCTCCGCCCGCCGCCATGGTGCGGGGGGCCATCCAGATCACCACCGACGGCACGCCCATCGTGCTGGGCCCGGATCACCCCGTGACGGGCGGCTACCCTGTGCTCGCCGTCGTCGGCCGCGCGTCGCAGGCGCTTCTCGCGCGCCTGCGACCCCACCGTGCGCTGCGCTTCAGGCTCGACGAGAGCCGGAGCTAGAGATCCACGTAGCCGAGAAGGCCAACCCCGACCCCGAAATCGCGGTACGACGCGTCCCACGAGGTCTGCGCTCCCTGGTTGTTGGTGTCGGTGCGCGAGCCGCTAAAGCTGAGGTCGAACTGCGGCCCGACGAAAAAGGCAAAGTGCTGAAACGGGCTCACCACGAGATCGGCGTCGCCGGAAAGTAGCCAGTAGCTGTGGGTGCTCGTCGCATTGCGCGTGCGTCCCTCGTGGAAGTAGCCGGGACCACCCCGCAGCCAGATGCCCACGACCTGGCCGAACATGAACGTGTACCCAATCTTGGGAAGGAACACGAAGGTCGACTCGTCGGGCGACGTGTTGGTCACCGAGCCGTTGCCCGCGGTCGACGATCCCCCTCGCGATTCGTACCCAATCGTGGCCCCGAGCGACAGCGACGGAATGATGAAGTAGTGTCCGCCCACCTGCGCGCAGCGAGGCGAAGGTCCGCACTGGCTGTAGAGAAAACCAAACCGGTTGACGGTGACCGAGGTGTCAGCGTTGACGACCGTGTCGCCATACCTCTCGGTCGCCAGGGAAAATAGATTCTCGGCCGTGATGGCGAGCTGCCCCTTGTCCCCGAACCGAGCCTGCGCCTGCGCGTCGTCCTCACGAGCCAAAAATGCCCCCGTCGCCGCGCCGGTGGCCACCAGGGTGACTACCGAGCGCTTAACCAATGAAATCCATTGTTGTTTTGCGATCATGGCGGGCATCCTATCACGTAGGTTCCGGGGCGGGAGCTTGACAATGCGAGGGGGGTTTGGCAGAAGCCACCGCTGCAAAGACGGAGAATCAATGGCAAACCGCGCGATATGGTCGATGAGGCTTCGTCACGAGTGGCTGAAGACGCCGCTCAAGAAACACCGTTTCAAGAAGTCGCAGCGCATCCGCGTGGGCCTCGAAGACGCTCTGCAGCGCAAAGCTGCGAAGAACGACGACCAGCCCAAAGCGTAGTCGTCCTCGTTCAGATCTCCGAGCGAAGCACAGCAATGCCGACGTCCGGCCCCATCTTGGGAGTCCGGCGTGCGGCGAGACCATACGCGCGCCCGGTGATCTCGACGGGCTGGTGAAAGACGCCGCCACCGTCCGTCTTGGCGGCGAGGCCGAGCCCCTGCAAGAATTCGGAATTCACGATGGGCGTGACGGGCGCGCCGTACACCCTGGGTCCGGCGAACACGAAGACGTAGACCAGGGGAAGCTTGGTGCGAGAGTCGCCGGCCTTGAGCGCGTCCTCGACGAGATCGTGCTTGAGCGCCTCTTCGAGGTGGT
>JBBSDY010000232.1:0-6384 GCA_038240245.1 Polyangiales bacterium | reverse complement strand
GGGACCCGCAGAAGATGAGCAAGGCATCGAGGTGGCGGGCGGTCAGCTGCATTGTGGGTGTACTGCGTAGGTGCGTGGGGGGGCTCTGCGCAATTATCTAGAGCCTCGGAGAGAGCCTCTCGACTAACCCCGGGGCTCCGGTTGCGATTCGGGTGTGTCGTCCAGCGAAGCAACGGGCAAGGCTAGGCCGACCACCGGCAAGACGACGCGAAAAACGGCTCCCCCCGCCGGTCCTTTTTCGTACGTGATTTCGCCGCCGTGCTCGTGAACGATGCGCTGGACGATGGCGAGCCCCAGCCCCGTCCCGGAGGGCTTGTTCGTGGCGTAAGGGAGAAACAGCTTGGGGAGCATCTCGTCGCTCACGCCCGGTCCGTTGTCGGCGATTCGGATGGTGATCCCTGCTTCGGCGAGCGGCTCGATCCGAACGTCGACCTCGGGAGCCTTGGTGGCGCTGGCGGCGTCGAGGCCGTTCTGAATGAGGTTGGTGAGGACCTGTACGACCTGATCGCGGTCGGCTTGAATGATGGGGCAGGGCGACTCCTCGAGCGAGACGCGTGCGCCTCCGGCGGCGTAGAGGGCGACAGTGCTCCGGGCGACCTCGACGATGTCGACCGACGTGGGATGCGGAGCGGGTAGCCGCGCGAACTCGGTGAACTCGGAGACGATCTTGGTGATGCGGTGAACCTCGGACAGCACGGTCTTCGTTGCTTCGTCGAAATAGTCGTCGAAGGCAGGATCGCTTCGCGCGCGCAGCCTGCGCAGCGTCTCGACGGCGGCGCGGATAGGCGCGAGTGGATTTTTGATCTCGTGGGCCACGCGGCGTGCAATCTCCCGTCTTGCCGCGATGCGCTCGGTGGTCGCGAGCCTCTTGCGGAGCTTGACCAGATCGTCGAGCGCCTTGTTGAAGGCGTTGGCAAAGGCGATGATCTCGCGGGTGCCCTTGACCTCGACCGGTCGCGGCTCACCGGTGACCACCTCGGCGGCCTGCCGGGCGAGCGCTTCGAGGGGCCGAGCGAGACCGTTGGCCATCCAGATGGCCAGCAGGATGGCCACCACCACCGTGGCCGCCGATGCCAGGATGATCCAGCGATCGACCGAAGCCAGGTTCTGCTCGAGCTTCCTGGTCGACAGCGTCTCGACCAGGCGAAGCGCGCCGAGCCGCGCGATGGGCGCGGTCACCGTGCGGCTCTTTTCGCCCACGGCCGGCTCGTAGGCCGACGTGCCGGCGATGGACAGCTTCACGTCGTAGGCATCGCCAACGCGGCTCAGCATCGCATCGAGATGGCGCGCTCCCATCAGGTAGATGACCTGGCTGCCGCCCACCAGGCTGTGCGAGCAGCGCGCCACCAGCGCAGCCTTGGCGCGCGCTCCGGCGGGTCGCACCAGCAGGGTGGCGCCCTTCGCCGCCGGCTGTGCGACCAGCGCGCGATCGACCTTGCCCGCCGCAGCAGGATCGTGCCCCGCGCCCAGGATCTCGCCCGTGCCGGTAAAGAGCGAGAGCTCATCGAGGCCGAGGGCCTGCATCTGGTCCTTGACCAGCTGGCTGATGGAGAGTCTTCGCTCGGGGGTGAGCCCGTGCTCCAGGTCCATGGTGGTCTGGTCGATGTCACCATCATGATCGCACGTCGACTGCAGTTGTTTGGCGATCTGCGACGCTTCCTGGTCGAGCGCCTTCAGCACCCCTTTTTCGGCGGCGTCGAGCCGTTCGGTAAAACGCTCTTCCTCGGCGTTCTGCCACGCCGTACGCGTCAGAATGCCGACCGCTCCCGTGGCGATGAGCGCCAGGAGACCGAACGCGATCTGAAGGCGCAGGGCGAGAGTCATCGGTGGGCTACAATGTCAACGATTCACGACACCGGGGCCATTCCAAAGTGACCCGGGAATGCTAAGACGCGTGGCATGAGGGTGTTCGCCGTCTCGCTTTTGGCCTTCGCCGTCGTGGCGTGTGGCTCGGTGTCGCGCCCGGCCGACGAGATCTCCGGGCTCGAGTCGCGCAAATCGCTCCCCACGCCCCCACGCACGCTGCCCGAGCCCGGCGCGTCGAGCGACGCTGGAGCGCTCGCGGCAGAGCGCCAGCCGGCGCTGCCGCGCATGGAGTCGCTCGATGCCTTCGGCGAGGGCGATCGCATCGCCGATCTGAGCGCCGTTCGCCTGGCCGATCGAATTCTTTTGGCCTGGGTCACCTACTTCGATCCCAACCCATTGCCGACGCCCAAGCCCCCTCGATCGCGCGGCAAGCCTGCACCGCCCGCCCCCGCACCTTCCAAGCAAGGAGCGAGCGTGATGGTCCGCGCTCTCGATCAGGCGGCGCAGGCCATCGCGCCCCCCACGCTGATCTCGGTCAAAGCCGAATCGGTGGGTGGCGTGGCGCTCGCGGCGAGCTCTGGCGACGACGTTGCCCTCGCGTGGGTGGGCAAGGACGGCGGCGTCGGTCAGGTGTTCGTGACGCAGCTCGCGCCGTCGGGCGAAAAGCAAACGCAGCGGATGCTCACCCATACCAAGGGCAGTTGCTCCGACGTGACCCTGGTTGCCACTCCCAGCGGTTGGTTGCTGGGGTGGATCGATTCCCACGATGGCTTGGCCGACGTCAATATGGCCAAGCTGGGCAAGGACATGAGCCGCATCGGCCCCGAGCACAAGATCGCCCAGTCCAAGGGCGATGTCGCCGAGCTGCAGCTACTCGCCCGCGGCGACGACATTCTTTTGGCGTGGAACGAGGTCCGCCCCGAGGCCGCGCTGTCCGGAATTCTGGTGGCTCGACTGGCGGGCGGCGATCTCGCGGTTCGCGGCGATCCGCTGCGGGTGGCCCAAGCAGCACCGCACGCGCGCGGCCTCGCTCTCGCGCCGTTCGAAGACGGCCTGGTGCTCGGATGGATCGAGGACAGCCCGCCCGGCAAACCAGAAACGGCGCCCAAACGCACGGTCGTGCTCGCCCGACTCGATCCGGCGCTGCGCCTCGTTGCCGAGCCGGTCCGCCCGTTGCTTGCGTCGGATCCCAGCTCCCTCGCTCTCGATTGCGATCATGCTTGCCGCATCGTCGTGCCGAGCGCCGATCAGGAGCGACTGTCGTTTTACGGATTCGCTTATGCCGGTGGACGATCGGCCGATCCGCCCGCCAGGCTGACGGTCATCCCCGGGACCTCGACCGAGGACGTCAGCCCCGTTCTGGTTCGCGATTGGCTCTTCTTTGCCGAGGACAACCTGCACGGCGGGGGCCGTCTGCGTCGCGCCAAGATCGTGTGGCGTTGAGTCGATCATCTCGCTTGAGAAACCAAAAAAGCTTGGCGCCGTGGCGGTTTCTGCTCTCCCCCATATCGGCCCCAATGCCCAAATGAACGAAGGGCCTACCACACTCGCTTTCCGCTACCGTTGCTCCCTTCCGGGCCTGGCGGGGTTCACGTTGCGCTGTCGGTAGACCCACAAATCGTTCGTACTGCCCTGTCAGTCTATCTCACGGCTGGCGGCAGGACCACCGGAATATGGTCGTAGACGACGAAGTCATCGCCCTCGATGCTCACCTCGAACGTTCGCTGGTTGTCGCAGAGCCCCTTGGGGCTGGTGAGGATGCCGGTGCGAACGTCGAACAGGTAGCCGTGGGCGGTGCAGTTGACCTCGAACCCGCACAGCTCGCCCTTGGCCAGGCTTTCGCCAGCGTGGTTGCAGGTGTCGTCGATGGCATAGGGAACGCCGCCCAGGTTGACGATGAGCACGTGAAACGGGGGGTAGTCGATCCGTTGCATCGTGCCGCGTGGAAGCGCCTCGCGACTGACCCTGCCGACGTATTTTCGGCCCGTCACCACGTTAGTTCATCTGACCGCCGGCGTGGCCCCGCAGGGCAGCGTGCTGCAAAGCGAGCGCCTCGGTCGTGCGGCGCACCCGAAGCGGGATGTCGAGGGTCTCGAGAATGGTCTGTCGCTCGCGGGCGTCGAGGACCAGGTGGTGAGCCGCGAGATCGGCCGCCGATGAGGGCGGGGTGTGGGCCGGAATGCGAAAGTCGAACTCCGGATCGCGCGCGCGAATGTCGGCGGCAAACGCGGCGGCGCTGGCCAACAGCGCCGCAACGTCGTGGTGGGGCGGATCGACCGGCACCGCCTGCAAAAGCGTTGCCTTCGCGCGGCGGTAGGGGGGCACGAAAGCAAGCTCTTCGAGGCTCACCCGGCAGCGTCCTTGCAGAAGGATGTTGTAGCGACCATCGGCCAGCTCGACGTGGTCGATGATCACACCCACGCCGGCCACGGTCTCGATGGCCGGGTGTCGGCGACGCTGAGCCCCGCTCGCCGGAGGGTTCTCTTCCCGTTCGGAGCCGTCGCGGATGAGGGCGATGGCCATGGCTTTGTGCGTGGCCAGACAGTCCTTCACCATCGCCCGGTAGCGCGGCTCGAAGACGTGCAAGGGAAGGAGCGCCGCAGGAAAAAGCACGGTCTGCGGGAGCGGAAAGATGGGCAGAGCGTCGAGGGCGGGCAGAAGGTCCCGCAGCGAGCTGGGCGTCGGCGCATCCATGATGCCGGGTCCCTGAAAAGTACCACTCTCCTCGCCGCCTGTCGCTGCTCCTTCGGATCTACGCCCCAAAGAGGTCGATGCTGCTTCCGTTCATGGCGGGTGGGGCGTCGAGCGCGGCAAAGACGACCGCCCGGGCGACGTCGTCGGCCGTCATTTGGGGAGAGAAACCACTCCCTTGCAGCATCGCCGTGTCGACGGAGCCTGGCAGGATGCTCATGGTGCAAAGGCCGGTGCCGCGAAGCTCCTCGGCGAGGCTCTTGGTGAAACCGACGACGCCCCATTTGGACGCGCAGTAGGCCGAAGCACGCGCCGAGCCCAGCGTCGACGAGATGCTCGCCATCTGGATGACCCGCCCCTGCCTGGCGGCGAGCATCGAGGGCAATAGCGCGCGCGTGACCAGAAAAGTGCCGGTGAGGTTCGTGTCGAGAACCAGGCGAAAATCCTCGATCGACATTTCGTGCACCAACGCTCGCCGGATGATGCCCGCGTTGTTGACGACGACACGAGGGGTCCCGAGCTCGGCGAGCGCGCGGGCGCATGCCGCGGTCACCTCGTCCGCCGAGGTCACGTTGCAGCGAAGCGGCAGCGCCCGGACCCCGTGCTGCGAGATCTCGGCAGCGACGACGTCGAGATCCGACTCGGTTCGAGCCAGCAGTGCGATGTCGAGGCCTCGCCTGGCCAGCGCCAGCGCGGCGGCGCGCCCGATGCCCCGGCTCGCGCCGGTCACGACCGCCGCGCTCATGTCGCGGTTCTCAAGGCAGCCAACGCGAGATCTCGATCGGGCCCGGGTTGCTCGAAGGTCCCGGCCCACGCGATGGTGTCCACGACCGCTGCCACCTTGCGCTCACCGCGAGACGAAAGGCAGTCGTGCGACAGCGACAGCGTGCACGCCGCGCCGCGCGCTCCCAGGTGTTGCACGAGTGCCCTCGCCACCGACGCGGTGATCGTCTCCTGCAAGGTGAGCCGATGCGCGAAGGCATCGAGCACCCTGGCCAGCGTTCCGACGCCGGCCACCCGCGCGCCCGGAAGGTAAAGAACTGTCCCGGTTCCGCGCGCCGGTAGCAAGTGATGCGGGCAGATCGTGGAGACCGCGAGATCGCGGACGCTCACCAGGCCCGCCCCGGCAGCCGGAGATGATTCGCGTTCGAGCAACGCCGCGACGTCGACGTCGTAGCCGTCGACGAGATCGTTCGCCCACGCTTCTGCGACCCTGGCCGGCGTTCCGGCGAGCTCGGGATCGCTGCCCGGGTCGAGGCCCAGGGCGACGAGAAACCGGGCGATGGCCTCGGCGGCCTCGGCCTTGTCGACCGGCATGGGCTAGTTCAGCAGCTTCTGCCGTGCGGCGGGTCCGAGCTGCTTTCGTCCGGCAAACCCGCTGTCGAGCTCGTGGAAGAAATCGATTCGCTCTTCGCCGTAGCGCCAGCAAAGCCAGACGGTACGACCGTCGAGCTGGCCAAAGAAGTCGACGAGCCCCGTGCGGCGGTCCTTGACCACCGCTCCCAGCGTCGCCACTTCTTGCCAACCCTCTTCGTATGCCGCGATGCGCTCCATGAGATCGCTCTTCAGCGATCGAACCTCGGCCGAATCTTCTTCGGTGATCTCGAGGTCGTTCACGTCGCGACCGGCGGCTCTGGTGAGCTGTCGCAAGCGATCCTCGATTTCGGTTTGGCGCAACATCTGTCGCCCCACCAGCCGATTCAGGGCGGGGACGAGCGCGTTGGCTTCTTCGAGCGTGAAGACACGAGGCTGAGACATCGAGGTCGGCGCTAAGACTAGTGTGCCGTCCCCCAAGTCACAATCCGGAACTCATCCTGGCGACTCTGGTGGCCATGTTGGGCTATGGTGCGGCCCACGGAGGTTCCCATGTCCAGCCGCGTCTTCCCT
>JBBSDY010000231.1:0-6402 GCA_038240245.1 Polyangiales bacterium | reverse complement strand
GTCCCGCCCACCACCGCCGCCACGACCAAAGCCGCTCGCCGCGTGGAATCGTCCTTGGTGGTCGGAGCCATCGCCTCGAGAATGCGCTGACGAGCTCGCGGATCGAGCCGCGAGATTCGGATCGACGTATCCGGTCCGAGGGCGAGCTCGGCGAGACCCACCAGGGCCAGGCGAAACACGGCGGGGCTGTCGTCGGCGAGAGCCGATGCCAGCGCGTCGGCAGCTTCGACGCGCCCGCTGCGCGACGCGGCCGCAAGCGCCGCGCGTCGCAGGATCGGATCGCCGATGAGTGGACGAAGCTTCTCCCAGGAGACGACCACGCCCAGCCGATTGAGCCCTTCGAGGGCGGCCAATCGCATGTGCAGATCGCCCTCGTCGAGTGCCTGCAGAAGGATCCGCGAGGCGGCGTCCACCGCGAGCGCTCCCAGATCACCGATCGCTTCGACGGCCGCGGTCCGGACGTTGGCGTCGCCGTCGCTGAGCAAGCGCTCAAGCGCGCCTATCCCCGATGGATCCTGCGCGCGACCGAGGATCTCCGCGGCGAGCTTCTTTCCGTCGGCATCGAGCCGAGAAATGGCGCTCACCACCGCCGGCACCGCACTTCGCCCGAAAGAAGCCAACGTCTCGACCACGGCATTGCGAAGGCCGACGTTGTCGCCCGGAAAAAGCATCCGTACGAGCTGGTCGAGGAGCGGCGGTGTCGGTCCGAGGAGCAGAGCAATCTGCGCCGCTTCCTTGCGAACGCGCCAGTCCGCGTCACCCAGCGCTCGCACCACGTACCCCGCCGCCTCGTCCGGAGGCAGGTCGGGAATGCCGTTCGTCGCTCGCCGCCGGACTTCCGGATCGGGCGAGTCGAGATCGCGATCGATCTCTCTCATGCCGTCACGTGCCCTCCCGGCTTTGCCTCCACCCCTTCGGGTGTTCCGCCGCGGCTTCACTCGCCGCTACCAAGCTGCGATGATCGAAGGATTCGGCCAGGTGCTCGAATCGGCTGAGATCCAGGACGAAGATGAGATCCCCCTGGTAGGTGGCAACGCTCGAAATGCCGCGCGCCTGCTCGCCTCCGCCGAGATCGGGAGGAGGGCGGAACTCGCCCGTGGGTACGCGCAGCACGCCGATGACATCGTCGACCACGAGGCCTACCGCCCGACGTGCGATGTCCACGAGGATCCATTTTGCCTTCCTCCCCGCCTCGGAGACGACAGATACGCCGAACCTCGTGCGAAGGTCGATGATCGGCACGACCTCGGAACGATGATCGGCAACACCTGCCAACCCATTCGGCGTGTGCGGCAGGAGCGTGAGCGGGAGCGGCGTAACGATCTCTCGCACCTGACCGATTTCGAGCGCGTACCTCACCGTGCCCACAACGAACGCGACCAGACTCTTGTGCGCGCTCTGTCGCGAGCGCTTGGCGTTAAGTTGCATCGCGCGCCTCGATGTCGAGGCGGCCGACCACCGGCCGCAGATCGATGAGAATGAGCAGGAAGCCCTCGGGCCTGCCGATGCCCACCACGTAGTCGGCGAGCTTGCCGCCCAGCACGTTGGTCGCGACCTCGATCTCGGTGTCGGCGAGACGATGCACTTGGAGAACTTCGTCCACATACAAACCGATGATCTCGTTCTCGGCTCCCGCCACCAGGAGGATGCGGCCCTTCTTGGTGATTTCACTGGCCGAAACGCGCAGCCGCTGCCGCAGATCGATGACCGTCACCAAAAGTCCGCGCACGCTCACCACGCCCACGATCTCTTTGGGAGCGCGCGGCACCTCGGTCACCGGGGGCATCTTCAAGATCTCGCGCACCTCACCGATGGGCACCGCGTAGGTGTCGGCGCCCAGACGAAAGGCCAGGTACTCGACGCGCGGCCCGCGCGCCTTGAGGGCACGGCGAGCTTGCGACCGCGCCTCGGGAGCGAGAAGATCAGCCATAGTTCGCTACTCCGGTGGCGGCGTCGCCGCCCGAAAGAAACGCCTCTTCGATGAGCGCGGGCGCATCGAGCACGAGCGCGACGCGTTGATCGCCCAGCTCGGTAGCACCCGCAAAGCCCTTGACTCTTTTCAGCGAGGGCCCGAGCGGTTTGATGACGATGTCCTGCTGGCCGATGAGCTCGTCGACGACGAGCCCCAGGCGGCGCACCCCGACCCCCACCACGACGGCGTAGGGACGCGTGAGCGCAGGCTGCGGGCTCGAAAAGCCAAAGAGCTCCTTGACGCGACAGAGAGGAAGCGTGGCGCCCCGAAGCGTCATCATCTCCTGGCCCTCGACCTTGCGCACCGCGACGGGATCGAGCCAGATGGCCTCCTGGACGCTCGACAGCGGGATGGCAAACGTGCGCCCTTCGACGTGGACGATGAGCGCGCTGATGATCGCGAGAGTGATGGGCAAGGTCACGGTGAACTTCGTGCCGATGCCCGGCTCGCTGTAGATGTCGATGATCCCGCCCAGCTTGCCGATGTTCGTCTTGACGACGTCCATGCCCACGCCCCGGCCGGACAGCTCGCCGACGTCGCTCTTGGTGCTGAGGCCGGGGATGAAAATGAGGTTCAAGACCTCGCGATGGGCGAGATCGGTGACCTCTTCTTGCTCGATGAGACCGCGCTTGACGGCGGCCTTGACCAGCTTGCCTTCGTCGATGCCCTTGCCGTCGTCCTCGACCTCGATGACGACGTGACTCGCCTTCTGGAAGGCGTTGAGCGCGATCGTACCCACGGCGGGCTTGCCCACCTTTTCGCGCTCGATGCGAGCCTCGATGGCGTGATCGATGGCATTGCGGATCATGTGCATGAGCGGATCGCTCAGCTCTTCGACGATGAGCTTGTCGACCTCGGTCTCGGCACCGGTGATGACCAGGTTGACGTCCTTGTCGGCCTCGCGGCTGATCTGGCGCACGACGCGTGCCAGCTTGTCGAAGAGCTGGCCCAAGGGCACCATGCGCACCTCGAGAATGCCGCTCTGCAGTTCGGCGAGGTGACGCTCGAACCCGCGGTGCAACCGGTAAAGCTCGATCCCCGTCTCGCGCATCGCCGGATCCTTGCGCACGCTGTCGGTGAGTCGGCCGATGGCATTGCGGACGATGGAGAGCTCTCCCACGATGTTCATCAAGAGGTCGAGCTTGCGAATGTCGACGCGCACGGTCTGGGTCACCGATCGCAGCGAGACTTCGGCGATCGTGCCCGAAGCCCGGGGGATCACCGACCGGCGCTCGGTGAGGTGACCTCGCGCCGGTGCCGAGTCGCTGGGCGGGCGTATCGAGGACAGCCGCCTGGCCTCGGGAATTGGCGTGGGCCCTCCGGGGACCGAGGCGATGATGACGGGATCCTTGCCACCTGCGCGGCGGGGCACTTCTTCGATCTTGGTTCGCTCGTTGCCCAGAAGCTCGCGCAGAACATCGAGCGATGCCTTGGACGCCATCAGAATGTCGAGCTCGATCGAGTCCGCGTCCGCTCCCTCGCCCGTGGGTAGGTAGGTGATGATTTCACCGTGCGGCTTGGCGCGGAGCTTCAAGTTGTTGAGGGCCTCGTCGATGGTCGCCAGCTCGAATGCGACCCGAAGGCGGAAAAGACTCTGCCCCTGCTCGATATTGGTGCGAAGGCGGTGCTCTTCGTATTCTGTGAGAACTGCCAAAAGGCCTGGATCGAGCTCGTAGCGCGTCGCCGGCGCCGGCTCTTCGATCTCACGGACGTCGGACAGCCCGCCAAGCTGGCGGATGAAATCGTCCATGTCGTCGAGCGGATCCTGGCGCAGCCCCTTCTCGACCGCGAGAATGCGCTGGTAGATGCTGATGCCGCGGAAGAGCAGGTCGACGACGTGCTGCGTCAGCTCGATTTTGCCGAGTCGAAGATCGTCGAGGATGTTTTCGAGCTCGTGGGAAAGCGCGCTCATGCGCGCAGCGCCGAAGAGCCCCGCCAACCCCTTCAGCGTGTGAACGGCACGAAAGACGTTGTTGACCAGCTCCGGCTCGGCGGGCCCTTTGCCGCGCGAGTCGTCGAGCTGCAGCAAATCGCGCGACAGACCTTCGATGATCTCGTGCGCCTCGGAGAAGAACTCGTCGCGCGCCTTGTCGCCCATGTCGGCCATGGGCTATCCGTTCGCCACCGGCCTACTCGAGAGCAGCCGGTCCACGGCAGAAATGAGGACGTCGGAGCTGAGGGGTTTGGGTAGGTACTCGTCCGCCCCCAGCGACAGACCACGCGACCGATCCTTTTCCGAAGACTGCGTGGAAATGATGAGCAACGCCGTCGAGCGATGTCGATCGCTCTTGCGGATGAACTGCACCAGCTCGAGGCCATTGATATCGGGCATGTTGATGTCGGTGATTACGAGATCGTAGGGCCCGCGCGGCAGCAGCCGCAGCGCATCGAATCCGCTCGAGGCTTCGGCGATCTCACACGAGCCCAGCATGCCGCTGCCCTCGATCGTCGAGCGAATGAAAGATCGCGTCGACGCGGAGTCTTCGACTACCAGGATGCGACGCATGTATTTTCATTAGTCTAGCGGAACCACTACCCATTCCGCCAGGCGAGATTGGCGGCCGCCAGGCCGAGCTGCCCGTAACCCTGCGCGATCGCTGGAGCGCGGCGACGGCACGGCATTCGCTCCCAATACGGGCATGCTCGCCATCGCCCACACCACTGCTCTTTCGGGGCTCGACGCGCGACCGGTGCGCGTCGAGGTGTCCTGCGCTCGCGGTCCCGGGTGGTTCGAGATGGTCGGTCTCGCCGACGGGGCGGTCCGAGAGAGCCGCGTACGGGTCAACGCCGCCCTGGGGCAGCTCGGCATCCTCATGGCCGAGCATCGCATCATCGTCAACCTGGCCCCTGCCGATCTACGCAAGACGGGCACGGCGTTCGACCTTGCCATCGCCGTCGCCACCCTGGCCGCGCTCGACAAGGTGCCGGCCGAAGCGCTGGCCAATGTGATCCTTTTGGGCGAGCTCTCGCTCAGCGGCGCCATCCGCCCGGTCCGCGGCGTTCTCGCTCATCTGACCGGGGCACCGGCGCTCGGCATCAGGCACGCCATCGTGCCGCGCGAAAACGCCAGGGAGGCTGGCCTGGCGCGCGGCATCGAGGTTCATCTTTGCGACACGCTCGACCAGATTCGTGCCCACCTGTCGGGCGGGCCACTGCTCGATGTCGCGGGTGCAACGCCCTTCGCCGCCGATTGCACGCCCGGCCTCGATCTCGCCGACGTGCGCGGTCAGTTCGCCGGGCGACGCGCCCTCGAGATCGCCGCCGCGGGCGGCCACAACCTGCTGCTCGTGGGCCCGCCAGGCGGCGGAAAGACCATGCTCGCGCGCAGGTTTCCGACGGTGCTCCCTCCGCTTGCCTTCGACGAGGCGCTGTCGGTCACCATGATTCACAGCATCGCCGGGCTGCTCGCGCCCGACCGCGGTCTCGTCGCCTCGCGGCCCTTTCGCAGCCCGCACCACACGGTGAGCGACGTGGGCCTGGTGGGCGGCGGCGAGCCCGCGCGCCCCGGAGAGATCTCCTTGGCCCACCAGGGCGTGCTGTTCCTCGACGAAATCCTCGAGTTTCGAAGGTCCGCGCTCGAGGCGCTTCGACAACCGCTCGAAGATGGCGAGGTCACCATCGTCCGTGCCCGCTCGCGCGCCACGTTCCCCGCTCACCCCATCATCATCGCCGCGGCCAACCCCTGCCCTTGCGGCTACGCCGGCGATCCGTCGGGCCGCTGCCGCTGCAACGGCGAGCGCATTCGCGCCTACTGCGCGCGTCTGTCTGGTCCGCTGCTCGACCGCATCGACTTGCACGTCTCGCTTCCGCCCGTCGATGTCGCCTCGCTCTCGTCGCGCTCGTTAGGCGAAAGCTCGGCCGAGGTGCGCAAGCGCGTGGCCACGGCCCGCCACATTCAAACCCAACGATACGAGCGCGGCGAAGCCCGCGCGACGACCAACGCGCAGTTGTCCTCCCAGGACATCGAGCGCATCGGCAGGCCCGACGCGGCCGGCATGCGCACCATCGTCGCCGCCGTCGAGCGGCTCGGCCTTTCCGCGCGCGCCTACGGCAAGGTGCTCAGGGTCGCGCGCACCATCGCCGACCTCGAAGGCGTCCCCGCGGTCAGCGCGGCCCACGTCGCCGAGGCGGTGCAAGGCCGCATCTTCGACCGGCAGCTTTGCCAGAAGCCCTCACTTTTTGCCCACAATAATTGAACAACCAACAACGAAGAAAGGAAGTGCTCTCATGTTCGACATCGCAGAAAAGCTCCGCGCCATCCGTACCATCGTGGCCGGAATCGAAAAGCAGTTTGGAAAGGGCGCCATCATGAGTCTCGGTGACGAAGACAGCTTCGAGCCCATGACCGTCATCCCCTCGGGCTCGCTCGCGCTCGACCATGCCCTCGGCATAGGCGGGTATCCCCGCGGTCGCATCGTCGAGATCTACGG
>JBBSDY010000230.1:0-6427 GCA_038240245.1 Polyangiales bacterium | reverse complement strand
TGTCTTTGCGCGCAGCGACGGCGCTGTTCATTGCGTTTCTCGCAGTCGTCTCTTTTTGGACGTGGCGATCGTCACGTGACACCGACGAAGGCGGCCGCCAGCACATCGTCTTTTGGTCCAACGGAACGATGGGCGAAGACATCTACGGCGTGCTCGATGCCTTCGAAAAACTCCATCCGCAATACCGCGTCACGGCGGCGACGGCGACGGCCCGCGATCTCGTGGGCGATGCGCAGCGCCTGCTGTCGGCCATCGCCGGCGGGGTACCACCGGATCTCGTCTTCTTCGATCGTTTCGCGATCGGCGAGTGGGCTTCGAAGCACGCGCTCGAAGATCTGACGCCCTATCTCGAGAAGCAAGATCTGGCCGATCCTCGAAGGATCGATCTCGGTCAGTATTATCCGTGGGCCCTCGAAGAGGCGAGCTACCGTCCGCCGGGATCGACCGAGGCGCCTCGCGTCTACGGCGTTCCGACAAGCGCTGACATTCGCCTGCTCTTTTCCAATCTCGATCTGCTTCGCCAAGAGGGCATCGTCGATGCAGAGGGCGATGCGCGACCGCCGGTGACGTGGGGCGAGCTGCGAACCGCGGCCAAGCGTCTGCACCGCTACCGCGTGTCCGGGGATCCGAGCACCGGCCTCACACGCCTCGGGTTTGCTCCGAAGTACGGCGATAACTGGCTCTACATGTACGCGTTTCAGGCCGGTGGCGAGCTTCTCAGCCCCAACCGTCTGCGCGTCACGATGGACTCGCCGCCCGTCCTTCGTGCGCTTCACTTCATGACCGACGTCTACGACGATCTCGGCGGCGTTGCCCAGGCCAACGCCTTTCAACAAAGCTTTCAGGGCGGGCCGCTCGATCCCTTCGTCAAGGGCCAGGTCGCCATGAAGATCGACGGCAACTGGTACCTCGAGACACTGGGCGACTGGAAACCCGAGATGAGCTTCTCGCTCACGCCGGCCCCGATGCCCGAGGACGAGCTCGCCAAGGGGCGACACCCGGTCACCTGGGCCGGCGGCTGGGCGTTCGTCATCCCCGCAACGGCACAGCACAAGAAGGGCGCCTTCGAGCTCATTCAATACCTTCGAAGCTCGGACGTGGTCGCGCGGCTCGCGCAAAGCAACCGCGAGCGAAAGCACAACGAGGGGCGGATGTACTTGCCCAACATCGACGCCAATCGTGTTTTCAACCGGCGGCTCTTCACCGAGGCAATCGCCGACAATCCCGCGGTTCCTCGGCAGTTCAAATCCGCCTACGCGGCGCTCGATTCGATGCTCGACGATACGCTGATTCGCCCCGTATCTCCGGTCGGTCAGCTTCTGTGGGGCCAGCACATCCGCGCCTACGACGCGGCCGTGAACCACAAGTACCGCGACGAGGCGGCTCGCACCGGAACCGACGAGGTTGAGCTCGCCCTTTCGCGCATGCAAGAGCCGGTGCAACAGCAGCTCGACCAGCTCACGCGGCCGGATCCGCCGCATGTGGTGGGCTGGACGCCCTATGTCGTCTTTTACTGCTTCGCCATCGCCGTGCTTCTCGCCGCGATTGTGGTTTTTGCGCGACGCCGTCATCGCTCGCACGGCTACCGCATGCGCGAGGTGGGCGCGGCCATGTTCTTTGCCAGCCCGTGGTTTCTGGGCTTCGCCGTGCTCACGGGCGGACCGATCCTCTTTAGCATCGTGCTCAGCTTTGCGCGCTACGATGTCCTCACCCAGGCCAGGTACGTGGGCCTCGCCAACTACAGTGAGGTGCTGAGCGATCCCGTTTTCACGAAGAGCCTGCTCAACACCGGGTTCATGATGCTGCGCATTCCGCTGGTCATGGCGGCCGGTCTCGGCATCGCGCTGCTGCTCAACTCCGGGGTGCGAGGGATCGGGGGCTATCGCACCGGTCTCTACCTGCCGGCGATCATGCCCGTCGTGGCCACGAGCTTGCTGTGGGTTTGGATGATGAATCCATCGCAAGGTTTTCTGAACCAGGCGTTGCGCTGGTGCTTCGACACCGCGCCGGGCCGTGCCTTCGAATGGGCGGTGAGCCTTTTCACGCACAAGGCATTTCACCTCGAAGCCCCGCTCTGGCTGCAAGATCCGCGCTGGAGCAAACCCGGGCTCATCGTGATGAACCTGTGGACCGCGGGCGGCGGGATGATCATCTGGCTCGCCGGTCTGCAGTCGATCCCTCGTCAGCTCTACGAGGCCGCGAGCATCGACGGCGCCGGGGCGTGGCGTCGCTTCTGGCACGTGACCGTTCCCATGCTGAGCCCCTACATCTTTTTCAATCTCATCATGGGCGTCATCGGCACCCTGCAGATTTTCACCGAGGCGTACATCATGACCGAGGGCGGTCCCGTCGACTCGACGCTTTTTTACGCGTACTACCTCTTCAAGCAAGCCTTTCAGTTTTTTCGAATGGGCTATGCCAGCGCTCTCGCGTGGATTCTGTTCATCGTGGTGCTGGGGCTGACACTCCTACAGCTCGCCATGAGCAAGAAGTGGGTTCACTATGATCACACGTGAGGGGATCGGTTTTGGTGGCCCGACCCCGAAGCACCTCGGCGATGTGCGTCGCGAAGCGCGCGCGCGCCAGGGCCGGCGCCTCGGCCGCTGGGTTGCCCAAAAGGGTTGGGTTCACGTTCTGCTTCTCACCGCCATCGCCATCTGTCTCTATCCCTTCGTCTGGATGTTCATGACGAGCATCAAGACCGACGAAGAGCTCAGCCTGGGATCCCTGGCGCCCGCGATTCCGTCGTTCCGCCAAGAGTCGCCCTATGTGCGCGCCGAGGTCGAAGTCGAGCGCCCCGAGGACGCCCCTTCCCCCCAGTTTTCGGCGGCCCTCCCTGCCCTGCGCGAGATGACGCACGCGGCAACGTCGGCTGCTCTTCCGGGTGGGCTACCTTCCATCGATCGCGAGAAGTGGGCGTCGTCGGCCGCGTCGATGCTTCTCGGTCGAACGGTGGGCCGGTTGCCGAAGCAAGTCTGGACCGGAGACCCGCCGGCGCTGCTCGAGCAATACCGGCAGCTGCTCACCCCCGACGCCATTTCGGGGGCGATCGCCGACCAGCTTTCTCGTCTCGAGCTGTCGGGCCTCACGCTGCGCACGCTCGACGGTCACACGATGAGCCTGGCAACCGGCAGCGAGATCCGCGATCGCTTCCGGATCGAATCTGGAACTGCATCGCTGGTGGGAACAGAAGCCGGAGGGCGGCTCGACTACGCGTTTCGCTCGGGCTCGGACGAGCCGGTGGTGCTGGTGCACGAATTCATGCTTCCCGCAGGCGTCGAGGCACAGGCCATTCACAAGCTGACGCTGTCCCTCCGTGCCGATGATAGCTGGCACCGCGTGACCGCGACCCTCGACGTCGGTCACACGCACTGGGAGGCGACGAAGCCGTCGTACCTCGCGCAAAACCGCGCGGTGAGCATCTCGTTTCAACCGCCTTCGTTCGACGACACCACGATCCGTGCTCGCACGTGGGTGCCGCTGCGCGCCGAGGGCACGAGCGACCGCGATCGCAACGCGCGGCTGCGAATCGTCATTTCGCCGAGCTCGACCCTGCAGGCCAGCGTGGGCAAGGTGCTACGAAACTACCTTCGGGCGTTCAATTCGGTTCCGTTCTTTCAATACGTGGGCAACAGTCTCATGCTGGTCGTATTGACGATAGCGGGCGCTCTCTTTTCGAGCGCATTCGTCGCCTATGCCTTCGCCAGGCTGCACTGGCCCGGTCGCGCCGTGGCCCTCATCATCCTTTTGTCGACGATGATGATCCCCTCGCAGGTGACGATGATTCCGTCGTTCTTGGTGTGGCGTAGCCTGGGTTGGTACAACACCTTGAACCCCTTGTGGGTTCCCGCCTGGCTCGGCAGCGCATTTTTCATCTTTCTCATGGTCCAGCACATGAAGACCATCCCCAAGGAGCTCGAAGAGGCCGCGCGCATCGACGGGCTCAACGTCGTGCAGACGTGGTGGTATGTGATCGTGCCGCAGCTCAAACCCACCCTGGCAGCGATCGCCATCATGAGCTTTCTCGGCGCATGGAACGATTTTCTCGGCCCGCTGATCTACTTGCGCGATCAGTCGAAGTTTCCCCTCAGCCTGGGGCTCTTTGGGATGCGCATCATGGATAGCTCTCCCGACTGGTCGATGCTGATGGCGGGCAACATGCTGATGACCCTGCCATCCATCCTGGTGTTCTTCGCCTTTCAGCGGTACTTCATCGAGGGAATGACGGTCAGCGGGATGAAGGGCTAGGGCGCCAGCGGCAAGCTAGTTTGTAGGCGATTTTGCGGCGTGGCGTGTGGCGACAGGGCTGCCGTTGTGCTCTAATGAAGGTTCCTTCTTTGAGCAGCTTGGTGGTCAACGCGGGGACTGGAGATTCCCAGAAAATGACGTTCAAATGGTTGGGGCTTGCGGGCGTTCTGGCGACCATGGCAGCCTGCTCGAGCGAAGCAGCCAAACGCGATTTTGCGAGCGGCGAAACCGGCGGAAGCTCGGGGAGCATCGGAGTTGGCACCGGCGGTGATGGCCAGGGAACCGCGGGCGCTCCCATTCTGGGCGTGGGCGGAACCGGCGTCACGGGCGTGGGCGGATCGGGCGGTTCGGCCAATCTGACGCCCAACGGCGAGCTCACTATCGTCATTCGTGATTTCAAGCTCTATAACGCCGGCGACGCCACCACCAATCCCGATTTCGAGCACCCCCCGTCGACCCCGGAAACCACGCCCGGCGTGGGATGGAACGACCTCGATATCGTCACTGACACCTTGGGAATGGATCAGAAGCCTGTCTACAAGAACGCAACGCCGACCACGATCACCACCCACGGCAAGACCGCGTTCGACCAGTGGTTCCGCGATACAACCGGCACCAACCTGCCCATCCCCTATCCGCTCAAGCTCAGCCAGGACGCCAACGGGGCCTTTCAATACGATAGCGAGGTGTCGGGTGTTCCGTTCGATGGGCCGAACGGTGGCGGCATGAAGATGTTCTTCCCCATCGACGACGGCTCCCCCAACGCCACGCCGTGGGGCAACCAGGGCTTGATGCACAACTACTCCTTCACCGTCGAGCTTCACACCAAGTTCGTCTACCACGGCGGCGAGTTCTTCCATTTTCGTGGCGACGATGACGTCTTCGTCTTCATCACCGGCAAGCGGGTGATCAATCTTGGCGGCATCCACGGCCCTGAAACCGCCGACGTGCAGGTCGACACGCTGGGCCTGTCGAAAGAGCATGAGTACCCGCTCGATTTCTTCTACGCCGAGCGCCACACCGGCGGATCGAACCTCCTTCTTACGACGAGCCTCGGCCTCGTGCCGGCCATGATCAATTGAGCCACGCGCGGCCCGAACCACGTCGCCGACGGGTGGACGTGATTCGAGCTCACACTATCTGCTGCGAACGACCGACTGCTTACTGGCCAGCGTCACCGCCGCCAACGGGTCCGGTGGGCGCGGTGCCCTTGTAGAACTGAATTTCGTCGATCGAGAAGTCCCAGTCCTTGTCGAGCGAGATCCACACGAGCTCCTGGATCACGGTCTTGACGGTGGCGGCGCCACCGGGGTCCGCGCTCCCGGCTGGATACTTGCCGCCGCCGGCGTCGGAGAACTTGACGGAGTACGGCGCCCAGTCGGTCGTGAGAGTGACCGCCTTGAATGGATGATTGAAGCAGGTGGGATCCTTCATGCAGTCGCCGCCGCCGTTGACTGGATCTTTCTGGTTGGTCTCCGGCAAAACGAAGGTGACGTTGACCTTGCTGGCCGCGGTGGCCGCCTTGCCCCAGAACGACACGCCGTCGAACGCAGTGATGTCGATGCAATAGATCTTGGCGACGGTATCGATGGCCACGTTGTAGACCGTTCCGACTCCGTATCCTCCGGTGGCGGTGGTGTGGGCGCCGGTTCCCATGTAGTGCCCAAAGTGAGCGGTGCCGATTGCGCCCGGCGCCTCTTGCGCAATCTTGAACGAGTTGGGGGTCGGCATGACGTCGTTGAACGACGACCAACCTGGCGAGATCATGGCGGCCTCGAAGTCGTCGATCTTGGTGTCGCCGATGGTGAGCTTGCGAGTCCCCGCGCCAGCGCACACGCCAGTCTGCACGTTGCCCCCGCCGCCTGCTCCGCCCGTGCCACCGGTGGCTGCGCCGGCCATGCCCGAGCCGCCCGCACCTGCGACCGTGGTGTCACCCGCGGAGCCCGAGCTCGAGCCGCCCGAGGTGCCCGCCGTGCCGGAGCTCGTGCCCGCTCCACCGCTGGTCGTGTTGGGCGCGTCGGAGCCAGAAGAGCATCCCGTCCATGCCGCGACGCCGGCCACCAACAACGAAACCAGCACACCATTCTGCAAGTTGAGATATCGCATTTTCAGCTCCGTCCGTTTTTGTGCGCAAACCGCCGCCAGCGCTATGGCCCGCGAAGGCAATACCTGTTCATTG
>JBBSDY010000229.1:0-6445 GCA_038240245.1 Polyangiales bacterium | reverse complement strand
TGCGCTGGTGGCCGGTGACTCGTCGATGTCGAGCTTGGCAACCTTGACCCTGCCGGCGAGCTCGTCGGACAGCTTTTGAATGATGGGAGAGAGCACCTTGCAGGGGCCGCACCATACGGCGGTGAAGTCGACGAGGACGGGCACGGTGGATTTGGTGACTTCGTCGTCCCAGTTGAGATCGTTCAGATGAACCAAGTTTGCATCGCCTGCCATGACACTCTCCATGATCCGGATCTTGCTGCGCTATCAGCGGGGCCGCCGGACGCGGACTGCCACCCAAAGTAAGGTTGCGATCGGGCGCGGTCAAGGGCTCAGGGGGCCGGCGCGCGGTATGTTGCCCCGAGATCCCACCCCTCGCCGGTCGCGCTCCTCGCCAGTCGAACATCGGGCGCGTGGGCGCCCACCACGCGCAATTCGCCCAGCACCCCGAGCTTGAGCGTGCGGGTGAGGGCCCGCGGTGAAAAGACCGCGATCCGGGGCGGGCTGCGCATCAGCTCGAGCGCCGATCCCGGATCGGACGCCGCCGCCAGGGCAACCAGCGTCGCAAGTCCCGGTGCGGCGAAGGGTCGTACGATTCCGAGCGCAAGGCCGTAGGAGCCGGCCCCCCGCCGGCGGGCGAGCTCTGCCCCGGGCAGCGTCCTGACCGTCACCTCGTGGCCCGGTCGCGAAAGCAGCGACCCCACGGTGCGACCGAGCTCCTCCATGTAGGCCGATCCCTCCTGGATCAAGAGCTCACACGGTTTGCCGCCCCATTCCGCGATCCCCGTGGGCGCCGGAAGGGGACCCAGACCGAAATGCTGCAAGCGCTCCGGGGCGAGACCGTCGAGTAGTTGCTGGGGGAGTCCGGGGGCGCCCCACGGGCCGGCGTCGTTGCCGGTTTGCAGCACGATCCAGCCGGCGCTTCCCATGTCGAAGGCCTGGGCACCGGGGCGGGGAGCGTGCAAGCCAGAGCCGAGCCAACCGATGTCGGTGACGTTGCCCTCGAACGATCGCAGCGACGCCGAAAGATCGGCCGCCTGATCGACCATGATCTCCTCGAGGAACGATCCGCCGCGCGCGGCGCTGGCGTTGCGTTTCAACACCATGCGCGTGGCGCTCATCTGCGGCGTCATCGCTCCCGTACCATCGGGGCTCGCCGGATCGAATGCCCGCGGAACGAGCGCGAAGAGCGGCGAGCTCAGCGTCTTCGCGACGCGCGCAGCGTCCGTGGTCGAGAACACCACCGCGAGTGGATCTTTGCCGTGCGGCGTCGGAGCCGGCAAACTTCCCCACCACGCCGTCGCTGCGCCCCGGCGTGCCCGCTGCATCGAGAAGATGACGTCGCGCGCATCGAGCTTGCGCCCTTTGGCTGTCACGAGTCCCTCGCGCAGACGCACGACGGTCTTGCCGGCCTCGGTCGCCGGTAGATCGGCGGCCAGCGTGGGGAAGGGATCGCCCGATGCTTCGAGGGCATAGAGCTGGTCGAACACCGCGTGCGCAAAGAGCGCCGCGGTGGGATCGCAGGGATCGTGGGGGTCCATGCTCGATACCGGCCAGGGGAGGGCGAGCTTGAGCTTGCCCGAGGCGGGCGTGCGTCCAAGAGCACGGGCGGATCGCGATCCAGCAAGGATGCCCGCCGAGCACGCGATCCCGCACAGACTCCGTCGCGTGATCAGCGGATGATCCATAGCTCTCCTGGTGTCGCGATGACGACGGGCGCCGGGCCCGCGCCGCCCTGGGGTGGACAGGCAGCCACTGCGCGAATACCGGCTGGCACCGGAGTGCGAGATTTCTCGTGCAGGCCCGTTCCCAGCTGCCAGGTGGTGATCACCAGCGCGTCGAGATCGCCAACCTTGCCCGCCTGGGGCATGCTCGCCGGTTGGGCGGGAACATCGAGCGTGGAGATGATCTCCGGCGATCCATCTTGATCGAGATCGGCCACCGCGATCTGCGCGCCTGCGTGCGCCACGATGACCGTTTCGGCGCCGCTGCGCACCTTAAGATCCGCAGTGCGAGGATCGCGCGTCGCCGCGATGCCGTGGACGACTCCGTCGGCTGTCACGAAGGTGGCGTTGGCAGCGGCGTCGAGGGGCGTCTCGATGTCGATCGTCTCGATCGCGGCGTCCGAGTCGTTGCATTTGGCGATCTCCGTCAACAGTGTCGAGCCCTGGAACTTCACGCAGGCGTCTCCCGCGGGGGTGGTGAACGGGATACCCGTGATCGAGCCAAGCACGCGAAGATCGCCGTCGAGACGGGCCCCCCGCGCACGATCGGTGATCCCGAGATCGATGTGCGCGGGGCGCGGGCCGCGCGCCGGTACGATGGCGAGTCCGCCCAGAGGCTCGCGCAGCGGAGATGGAGCAATCCCGGAGAGATCGCGCATCGACGCAATCTTGAGGGGAACGAAGCGCCCCGCCTGCGCGCGTCCGATCGTCGCGCGCCGGCGGCCAAGGGTCACGATTTCGAGATTGCCGTCGTCATCGACGTCGCCGCACGCGAGCGCGAGCACATCGCGGTCTTCGGTGGTGACGCGATCGATGTGCCCTGCGACGAGCGGCACCGGAGCAAGGTACGAACGAACCTCGCCGTCGATGCGCGCCGCCGCGAACGCGTGCGCCGCGGGCGCCGGCACGGGCTGGCGCGCGCGGTCCCACACGTTGCGGGTCGCTCGGTAGAGATCGGCCGTCGCGCGGAGCTGCCCGCGCGCGATTTCGGGCTGCAGGTACACCAGTGACTTGGCGCTCCGCGCGAGTGCCTGCGCCGTGGAGAGAGGCACCGTCTCGGGACGAGCGCTCGCTCCCGGGCCCAGCGCCCCGGCGAGCACGGCAGCGAGCTTGCTCCCGAGCTCCGTACCTCGCGGTGCTGGCTCATCGGTTCGAAGCGGGGCAACGAACACGACGGCGTCCTTGGCAGCGGAGGTGAGATCGGTGGCCAGGCGGCCCATCACTTGCCCGGTGGCCGAGCTCGCGCTGCTTGCAACGGGAGAAGGCGGCGCGCCGAACGCGCGGGGCACGCAAAAGGCCATGGCCGTGCCGGTGAGCATCGCAACGAACGATGAAAGGGGAGGACGGGTCATCATGGTGAGAAGACGAGCTGACCAGGGCCGATGCGGATCGCACGGCGCAGGGCCCTTTTCAATCGCTGCTTGGCCCAGCTTATCGCGTCCACGATGGCCTCGTCGTCGACCCTTCGGGCGTGCGCGAGTCGCCCCGCGATGAGAGAGGCCAGCGTGCACCCCGTTCCGTGAATCGAGCCCGGAATGCGCGGCGCGCGAAAATGAACGATGCGATCGCCAACCGCCAGGACGTCGGTCGTTTGGTGGGCCCTTCGCCCTTCGATCAGATGGCCACCTTTCACGAGGGCGGCTCGAGCTCCGGCGCGCACCAACGCGCGGGCGGCGTCCTCGGCATGCGCGAGCGATGCGATGCGGGTGCCGAGAAACGCTTCGGCCTCGGCGATGTTGGGCGTCACCACGGTCGCGAGACCGATCATGTCCAAAAGGGCGCTTCTGGCATCGTCGTCGAGCAGGCGCGCGGCGCGTGCGCCCAGAGTCGGGCGCATGACCGGATCGAGGACCACGGGAATCCTGGACGCAATGGTCCTGAGCAAGCGTGCCACCCCCTTCACATTGGGCCGCGAGCCCAGCGCTCCGATCTTGATGCTGCGAATCCTCTGGCGCGCGCATAGCTCGCGGATCTGATCCAAAACCTGTCGCGTGGGCACCGGATGGGTCGAAAGAACGCCGGCGGTCGACTGCACGGTGACCACCGTCACCACCCCACAGCCCCACACCGAAGCCGCCGCGAACGCGCGCAAATCGGCAAAGAGCCCTGCCCCACCCGAGGGATCGAGGCCGGAGATTGTCAGGGCGCAAGGGGTATGGGGCATGCGTGGGGCGGGCATGGCGCAAGGCCATGCCCCTCTGTGGTGGTGTGTGCTTTTGTAGCGTTGTGGGGCGAGCATGCCAGACGGCGAACGCTCGTAGTTGGCTCCGCCGCACAATCGCTCGCCCGATCGCCCACGAAAGCCGAAATCCGCCGACCTCACGCTGATTTACAAGTTGACCGCGATACGGCTCACCTGTTACCGATTGCAGCAATGCTCGTGTGCGTTCGGGCGTGGAGCGTCTCTCTGGTGTCGCTTCTCGCGATGCTCCTCGTGCCCCGCCTCGTCCACGCCCAGTGCGTGGACGAGAGCTTGAAAGAAGAGCTCATCGGCGGGCGTCACTACCGGGGCGTGCAAGACCGTCTGTTCACCAAGGCGCTGCGTCACGAGCTTTCGCCGATGGCCGGATGGTACGCGGCCGACCTCTACTCTGGCGCACCCGCGTACGGGGGAGCCTACACGTTTCACTTCTCGGAAGACCTCGGCCTCGAGGCTTCGTACTTGCGCACGCAACGCAAGAACGACCTCATCGACGCCTTTCAGCGCGCCAACGTGGTTCCGCGCCAGATTGTGATCGCCACCACACCGCTCAACCTGTATTTCGGGCACCTCGTCTGGTCGATGGCCTATGGCAAGATGCGCTGGTTCGGCGCCGGCATCTCGCGTTTCGACTTTTACCTGGCGGCCGGTGCCGGCGTGACCGATGACGGCACGGGCCGTGGTCTCACCGGCTCCGGGGGTTTTGGAATGAAGATCTACATCGGCAAGTGGTTTGGCCTACGCCTCGACGTGCGTGATCACGTGCTCAGTCAAGAAGTGCTCGGCGTCAGCCAGATCGTGAACGACGTCGTCGCCACCGGCGGCTTTAGCGTGTTCATTCCCTTCTCGGGATAGCGGCGCGACCGAAGCTACGTTCCCCATTTCCAGTGGGCGTGGCAGGGAAGCATGCCGTATTCGCGAAGCTCGTTTACCTCTTCCATGTCCCGCGGAACTTCGGAGCAGACCTCGGGCTTGAAGTCGATGGTGTGCAGGCGGCAACCCCGCGTCGGTTCGAGAAAGACACACCCGCGCGGCCCGAGCGCCGTGCGATAGAGGAGATCGCCCTCTTCGTCGCGCTCGGGTCCGGTGAAATCTTCGGCGCGTCCATGGCCCGCGTCGATGATGCGCTGGCGCTCTTCAGGCCAGACATCGACCCCTGCGCTGCAGCATTCTTGTTGGCAGGGGAAGGTCCGGCAATCGGGCTGCTCGAGGATGGGGAGCGAAGTCACCCCACCACACTAGTGCCGGAGGGACCGACAACGCCAGTCATGGTAAGATTGTTGCTGCAAAAACTGGAATTTTGGAGCTGGGGCGCCAATGGAGCTGGGCGTGACGAAGAGGACGATCCTGGCGGCGGTCTACTTGCTCGTGCAGGCGGCGTTGCTCGTCACCGCTTCGAGTCGGCCCGACGGGGTGTTCGCTTTTCGGATGTTCAACGAATCGTCGACCCTTTCGATCGACCTGTTTCGTCGGGTTCGCCAGGGCGATGGGAGCCTGGCTGTCGTTCCGACCAACGGGACATGGCAAGCGAGGGATGCAAACGGTGTCGTCCACACCGTGCGGTGGAGCGATCGGATCCAGGACCCGATCCTCGGCACGCTGGGGCGCCAGGTGCACGCCGCTTATGGGGTCGATGCGCAGCTTTTCCGCCTGCAGGGGGCGCTCGACGACGTCGTTCGTAGCACACCCGACGACCACGAGACGATGGCCTTGCTCGCCCGGGTCGACGTCGTTCGAAACGGACACGAACGATTCGAAAAGCTGCTCGAGAGCGCGAGGCCCTGAACGCGTGTCGGCCGCAGCCCGCTTCATCCGAGGTTGGCAGACCGAGATCGGCGACGCGTACGCCGTGTCGCTGGTGAGGGCCATCTTCGGGGCGCTGTTGGTGGTGAGCGCGCTTCGAGAATGGATCGAGCTGGGGAGTGTCGCCTATTTTGGCGACGTCTTTCATCTACCCATCGTGCCCGAGGCGCTCGTTCCGGGCCGCAACGTCTTCGTTGCGATCGTCGTGTTGCAGCTCGCCCTGGGGCTGCTGGTCCTGGCCGGATGGTTCCCGCGTCCGCTCCTTTTGGCGAGCGCGATGATCGGGATCTATTTGCTGCTGTGCGATCGGCTCTCGTATCATAACAACCGCTACGCTCTTTTTCTGTTCTCGTTCTTGCTGGCCTTCGCGCCTTGCGATCGCGCCTTCGTTTTGCGAAAGCGCAGGTCGACGCCCGACGACAGGATGGGGCCATTGTGGGCGCAAAGGCTGGCGCAGCTACAGCTTGCGATCATTTACGTTGCGTCGGGAGGATCCAAACTGCTCGATCCCGACTGGCGCAGCGGGCTGGTGATCGGTGATCGGCTGGTCCGGTCGGCACAGATCGCCGTGTCCAAGGGAGTTCCGGCCGAGCTGATGCATGCCTTGTCGCAGCCCGTCGTTGCGTCCGCGCTCTCGAAGGTGGCAATTTTGACGGAGCTTTTCTTGGCTGTCGGGCTCTTCGTTCCCAGGTTGCGATTCTTCGCCCTGTGGTGGGGCGTGATGTTCCACATCACCATC
>JBBSDY010000228.1:0-6461 GCA_038240245.1 Polyangiales bacterium | reverse complement strand
GGCGTGCGCAACTCGTGGCTCATCGACGAAAGAAAGTCGGACTTGGCCGCGCTTCCCGCCTCTGCCGCCGTGCGCGCCTCGCGCAGCTCGTGCTCCCGCTGCACGTCATCGGTAAGGTCCCAGATCGTCTGCACGATTCCACCTTCGAGCGTACGACGGCTCATGGCGCGAAAGCTTCGTCCATCGGGGAAGCGAAAATCGGTTGCTCCTGCATCGATCTCGAGCACGTCGAGAAGCTCTTCGTAGGATCGGCCGATGAGCGTCCCCGACGCAGCATCGCCGAGAAGCCGACGGTAGGCGCTGTTGCAGAGCACGAGCCGGTGCTCGGCGTCGTAGAGCGCCAACGAGTCTTGAATGCTCTCCACCGCACTGGCCAGGCGATCGGCGTTGATCTTGGCGGCGGCTTCGATCTGCTTGCGTTCGGTGATGTCGCGGATGGCTGCCGACACCAACGTTCCGCCGGGAGTCGGCACCGGGCTCAGGCTGATTTCGATGGGAACTTCGGTGCCGTCCTTTCGACGGCCGAAAAGATCGAGCCCCGAGCCCATCGGGCGGGTGGTGGGTTGACGGAAGAAACGCGACATGTGTCCCGTGTGGCCAGAACGAAAGCGCTCGGGAATCAACATCTCGAGACTCTTGCCGACGAGCTCTGCGCGCGGGTAGCCGAAGAGCTTCTCGGCTTGCAAGTTGACCAGCGAGATGACCCCTCGCTCTTCGACCACGACGATCGCGTCCGGAGCCGTATCGAGAAGATGGCGGTACTGCTCACCGGTGTGCGCCGCTACGTCGTCGCTTTCAGCCACGGGGCAGCCTCACACAGAGCACAGCCCCGGGGGCGCCATCCTCCACCCAGATCGTTCCGCCATGAGCTTCAGCGGCCAGCTTGCAGAACGTCAGCCCCAGGCCGCGTCCGCTGCGGCTCGAGGAGGCTGCCAGGCCATCGAGCTGAACGAAAGGGTCGAATATTTTTTCGCGCATCTCTGACGGGATGCCCTTGCCGGAGTCCCGGATGCGCAGCTCGATGGCGCCCGGGGCGATCTTGCTTTCGACGATGACTTGCGTTTGAGCGGGTGCGTGCCGGATTGCGTTTTCGATGAGGTTGCCCAGCATGCGACGAACGAGGTCTTCGTCGGCGATGATTTCGCTGATTGCAAGCGAGACTGCCACCTCGACGTTGCGCATGCGAGCACCGCCTTCGAGCTCGCTGGCGACATCGTTGACCAGTGATCCCAGGTCGACGGTGGCTCTCTTGGCGACCAGTTTGCCCTCGTCCGCCTTGCTGATGTCGAGCAAGTTCAGAATGAGTCTCAGCATCTGCCTGGCCTCGTGGCGGATGTGGGCAATGGCGTCTTTGGCGGTTTCGGGCATGTCCCGTTCCCGCTGAAGAAGTTGCGCATAAAGGTCCATCGAGTTGACCGGATTCTTGAGGTCGTGCACGACGAACGACATGAGCCGCTCTTTCTGGAGCTGAAGGCGCATCAAGTCGTCCCGCTGACTCTTCAAAAGAACGTATTGCTCTCCCAGCTCGACTCTCATCCGGCGCAGCTTGAGCGCTGTCTGTACACGGACGACGAGCTCGGTGGGGCGGACCGGTTTGGTGAGAAAGTCGTCGCCCCCCGCCCGCAAGGCACTGTCGAACGTGTCGACGTCGCGCGACGCGGTCAAGAACACGATGGGGATCTCTGTGCCGCCGGGCAGCTCGCGCATCTGGCGACACGCCGCGAAGCCATCGATTTCGGGCATGCGAACATCGAGCAAGATGCAATCGGGAGCTTCTTTCGCGACGGCCGCAACACCCTCTGCGCCTCCCGTGGCGAGAACGACGCGGTAGCCTTCGTCTTCCAATGTTTGTTGGGCAAGGACGCGATTGGCCTCGTTGTCGTCGACGACCAAGATCGTCGCGGGGCTCGAGGTTTGGCTGGCGTCCATCGCGGCGGCCCGTGAGGGCCCGGCAATAGGGAAGTCATCCCCCCGTGTTGCCCTCGGCGCAAGCGAAAAGAGGTGAGCGCGCCCACCCCCGGGTGCGCATTCAGGGGGCGGTACCGAGCATGCGATCGACCGCCAGGAAATAGCGACGAACGAAGGCGATGAGCTGCCCGTCGGTCGGGTGGTCGACCGTCTCGACCCCGACGATCTTGGGCACCAGCGCATGCTCGTGTTTGTGCACGTGTTTGATGAGCTCGAGCTTTGCCGTTCCCGGCCCAACCACGAGAACTTCGCGTGCGCTCTCGAGCGCCTGGGCGACCTCGTGGAAGAAGTGCTGGTCGTCGGCAGGGTGCCCTCTTTCCGCGGTGTGGGACGGGTGCCGGTGGAGATGCTTGCGCGGACGAATCAACTCGGCTTCGGGCGTCTCCGCGTCGACATGGAAAATCTTGGCTTCGCTGTGATCAATCCAGACGGCGGCGTGTAGTGAGCTCATGCTTCTGACGAAGCAAGTGCCGTGCCCGATTTTGTGGGGCGAGCAAACTGGGCCACGAAGTCGCCTTCCGTCAGTATCCCGACCAGCTTGCCACCTTCGAGCACGGGCAAGCAGCCAATCTGTCGTGCCAGCATCGTCGCGGCGGCTGTGGTCAAAGGCGTGTCCGGGGTGGTCGTGACGACGTCGGAGACCATCGCCTCCTTGACGACCAACATTTCGAGAGCCTTGGTCTTGGCGTGAGTTCCGTATCCCAGGCCCTTCAAGAGGCCCCCCAGAAATAGGTCACGCTGGCTGAGAACGCCGGCCAAAGCTCCGTCTTCGTCCACCACCACGATGTGCCGGAAGCGACCGAGTCGCATGATGTCATCCGCCGTGGCGAGGTTGTCGTTGCGGTCGATCGTTTTCACCTTCTTGGTCATGATGTCTCGTACGCGTAGCTGGGTGGTCATGATCAGCCTCCAATCTCGATGGTTGTGATTTCTTCGGCCCAGAGGTCGGGATGCAAGAGATCGTGCTCCTCGCGCCGCATGTCGTGCAGGATCTCCCAGCACATCGATTGCACCAATCGACCGAGGGACGCCCCGCCGGTGTCCAGATCGGATATCGCTTGCGCCAGGGTGGCGCGCTGGTTGGCATGATCGCTTAGCATCTGCTCCTGGCGCACGGCGCCCCAGGCGTCGATGCGCCGCAGGATCGGTCCCAAGATCGCGTCTTCGTGGTCGATGTGCTCTGCCAGTGCGCGATAGAGTCGTTCGGCCTGGGTGCGCAGGGCATCGATGTGCTTCAGCTCGTCGGCGGCAACCGCCAGCGCCAGCCGGTCAACCTCGGTGATGATCGTTCTCAGCTTGGCGTGCTCGGCGAGAACGCGCGAGCGTACCTCGCCGACGGGCGAACCCCTCTTGGTGGCTGGAGTGAATACTGCGGGCTCCGATGTTGAATTCATGGCGCGCTCCTTTTGCCTCCATCGATCTCCGTCGTCGGCGGGATCAACGCACGGTGCGTGCCATCCAGGTTTCAGGTCGCCAGACCGATCGAACGCACCGTTGTCGGCGCACGGGCGCAAACCTTGCGTCTCGACGCACGCCCTGCGTACGATGATCCACACGAACCCATTGCCCACCCTAGAAGGCGCGCGACACGCCTTCGCCTCGGTCGAGGGCGTGCGCCTGCACTGGGCCGAGCTCGGTGAGGCGAGCGAACGGACGCCCGTGGTGCTCCTGCATGGCCTCAATGACTCGTACCTCACCTGGAAGCGGGTGGCGCCAGCGTTGGCCGTCGATCGACGGGTGTTGGTGCCGGACCTACCAGGATACGGTCTCTCGGAGCGCCCCGATGCGAGCTACGAGCTTCGGTGGCACGCGCAGATCATCGCCAGGTGGCTCGATTCTCTCGGCCTCGAGAAGGTCGATGTCGTGGGGCACTCGTTCGGTGGCGGCGTTGCCCAGGTGATGCTGCTCGATCGCCACGCGAAGATCCGAAGGCTCGTTCTCGTTGCCTCCGGTGGTCTCGGTCGCCAGGTCACTCCGGCGCTGCGCCTGGCCTCGATGCCTCGCGTCGTCGAGCTATTCGGGCAGCGGTTCATGGCCCTGGGAACCCGCATGGTGTTGCGTGGTAGCCGCGCGGGCTTCACGAAACAGGACGTCTCGGAGCTCAGCGCCATGAACGACACGCCCGGATCGGCGCGCGCTTTCGCGCGAACCGTTCGGGACGTGATCGATTGGCGTGGCCAGCGCCGCACGTTCTTCGAGAGGGCTCACGAGGTTGCCGAGCTACCGCCGATTGCCCTTTTCTGGGGCGATCGCGATGCGATCATTCCCATCGCCCACGGTCGCGCGTTCGTGGATGCCGTCGAGGGGGTCGTCCTCACGCAGTTCAAGGGCAGTGGGCACTATCTTCACAACGAGCAGCCGATCGTCTTCGCGGACGCCGTGCGCGCGTTTCTCGATGACCCCACGGTGTCGGGGGCGCGGGTTGCCGCGGTCTCTTGATCGTCAGTGCAGCGAGTCGCGGATCTTTTTGACCTTCGCGATCGCCTCGGTCAGCGCGGCCCGCGAGGCGTCGGATAGTTCGGCCGCGGCTTGCTCGACCTTCGCCAGGTGGGGTTCGAGCTTGGTCCATTCGTCCTTGATGTCCATGCCGGCGAGGTGAAGCTTGACGCGCACCTCGTCACGCAAGGTCTGAAGCACCGCGAGGCTCTTCTTCAACTCTTCTTTCACGTCCGTACCGATCTGGCTCATGATCCTGCCTCCAACCCGTTCCGGCACATCCGACCGGGTTCGCATCGAGATGCAACAGCCGGGCCGCTCAGGCCAGGATCGCTCGGTAGGCGGGGATTCGCCAACCATCTAAGGATCGAAATCCACGTCGTCGGGAAGCTCGTTCTTGTCGGTGGCCGCCTCGTAGGGGAAGTGTTTGGAAAGCTCTTCGCCGATGGTCGCGATGCCGTGCACGAGGCCCTCGGTGAAGTCGCCCGTCCGGAACCGCCCGGCCATCGATTCCACGACGTGATCCCAGAACGACTGGCCGACTTTGGCGTGGATGCCGCTGTCCCCCAGAACGACGAAGCGACGGCGCATCGGAACGACGAAAACGAGAACCCCGTTGTGATCGCGCGTTCGGTGCATCTCGAGGCGGTCGAAGGCGCGCCCGGCGGCCTTGTAGACGTCGCCCCAGAAGACGGATGAAACGGCGACGCGAATCTCGCCGGAGGTCCGGCGCTCGGCACCGACGATGGCCTCTTTCACCCGGCCGGCATCGACGCTCTTGAGCAGCCGCCGACGGCCCATCCAGCGCAGCTTCACCATGACCCCGACGCGCCCCCTCCGCCCGATCGCCCTCCGCCTCCACTGAATCCCCCGCCACCACCGAAGCCGCCACCGCCACCGAAGCCCCCACCACCGAAGCCGCCGCCCCTGCCACCGGACCAGAAGCTCATGAAAAGCAGGGCGGCGAGCGTCGGGTGGGTCGCCAGAAATGCGATGAGAGCGATGAGACCGATGCCGAGAAAAATCGTCTTGAGCAAAGAGACATGCGGGGCCGGTTGGATGGCCTGTGGCTCCTGGCCCAGGGGCAGCTTTCCGTCGAGACGGGCGACGATGGCTTCGGCGCCTGCCGTGACGGCGGCATCGGGATCGCCCGCCTTGAGAGGGGGCACGATCGTATCGCGAATGATGCGGCTTGCCACGACGTCGGGGATCTTGTCCTCGAGGCCATAGCCAACTTCGATGCGAACCTTGCGATCCTTGGAGAAGAAAAAGAGCGCGACGCCGTCGTCGATGCCCTTACGTCCGATCTTCCATTGCTCGAACGCTCGCACGGCAAAGTCTTCGATGGGGACATCGCCCGTCGTGTCGCCGATCCACACCAGCACCTGGTGCCCCGAGCTCGCCGAGTACGCCGACAGGCGCTGGCTCAGCGCCGCCCGCGTGTCTTCCCGAAGAAACTTGCCGTTGTCGGTGACCCACTCGGTGGGCGCGGGCGGAAGCTCGCCGCCGTCGGCCCGGGCCACGCGAACGAGCCCCAGTACGACGAATGCCAGAGCGAGAATCGACCAGCGACTCACGGCCTAGAACGAGACAGCCGGCGCCGTGTGTGATCCCGGCTCGGCCTGGAAGTAGGTCTTCTCGCGGAACCGATCGCCGAAGAAGCCGGCCAGCACGACGGTGGGAAAGCTGTCGCGCCTCGAGTTGAACGCCCGGGCGGCCTCGTTGAAACGCATGCGTTCGACCGCGATGCGGTTTTCCGTTCCCTCGAGCTGGGCCTGGAGATCACGAAAGCCCTCGGTCGCCTTGAGCTGCGGGTAGTTCTCGGAGACCACGAGCAAGCGCGACAGTGCCGAGGATAGTTGCGACTGGGCCTTTTCGAACCGCGCGAATGCCTCGGGATCGCTGGTGACGCTCTTCAGCGCGTCGGGCGTGATCTTGCCGACCGAGGCGCGGGCCTCGGTGACGGCGGTGAGGGTCTCGCGCTCGAAGTTGGCGGCGCCCTTGACCGTCTGGACCAGGTTGGGAACCAGATCCGCTCGACGCTGGTACACGTTCTC
>JBBSDY010000227.1:0-6465 GCA_038240245.1 Polyangiales bacterium | reverse complement strand
TGCCTCTCGACGCGCGCTCGCCCTGCCACACCCGATCGAGCGATGGGGCTCGCAAGCGCTTGGTGATGACCGTGAGCGGCAGATGGCCCTGGGCCGTGGCACACGCGACCAGATCCCAGTTACCCGTGTGCGCGGTGGCGATGACGACCCCCGGGCGCGCGAGAGCCTTTTCGGCCCGGGCGGTGAAACGCACCGCGAAGACGGGAGATGCGCGCCGGCCGATCATCCAAAGAAACTCGAACAGCGCGGTACCGAGCGAAGCGTACATGCGCCGGGCCGTCCCCGGCACGTCGTCGAGATCCGCGTGCCGCATCGCAGCCTCGACCTGACGGCGCCGGATCCGGAGGATCGATCCCACGAGCAGCCCCAAAAGCGCCCCCGGGACGCGTAACCACCGCCAGGGCAAAAGGCCGACCGCGCGGCTCAGCAAGATCAGCGCGGCCATGGCCCCTTCAGGCGAAGCCGGCCTTGCGAGCCTGGGTTGCGGTGGCCTCGGCCGCTGCGGCGAACACGTCTTCGAGAGCGACGATGTAGATTTCGCCCTTCGCCGTCCGCGCCCGAATGAGGCCCGCCTTGACGGCCACCGCCTCGACGCGGGGCACGGTGAGCTGCACGCCCTGGTGGGCGACGTAGAGCGTCAGACCGCGGCCATCGGAAAAAGTGGACCACCCATCCTTGTCGGATTTGGCCGCGAGAAGATCGAGAATCGCCGAGAGGTGTTCTTGGGTCATGGTTACCTGTCACCCGAAGGTACGCCGGGGCCCCAGGCGCGCAAACGAAATCGTTCCCCAATCGCCGTACGACGAAGGTCACCCCCGTCAGGAGTAGAGACCTGTTAGAGTAGCCCCAGGTCTCACGTGGGCGAAAAAGCTCGAACGTTCGCGCACCACGAGCACATCGTCATCGAAGACCTGTCCAAGCGCTATGGGCAGAAGGACGTGCTGAAGAGTCTCAACCTCATCGTGCCCAGGGGCAAGACGACGGTCATTCTGGGAGGCTCGGGCGCGGGCAAGACCACCCTCCTGCGCCTGCTCATCGCCCTCGACACGCCCTCCTCCGGGCACATTTACGTCGACGGCGAGGATCTCGTCGGAAAGAGCGACGTCGAGCTCAACGAGATGCGTCGAAAATTCGGGATGGTGTTTCAGTACGCGGCGCTCCTCGACTCGCTCAACGTGATGGACAACATCGCCTTTCCGTTGCGCGAGCACACCAAGCTGTCACAGGCCGACATTCGCGCTCAGGTGTCCGAGAAGCTCGGCATCCTCGGCCTCGAAGGAACCGAAAAGCTCTTTCCCTCGGAGCTCTCCGGCGGAATGCGCAAGCGGGTCGGTCTGGCGCGCGCCTTGATGCTAAAGCCGCAGATTCTCATCTATGACGAGCCCACCAGCGGCCTCGATCCCACCACCTCGCGCATGGTCGACGATCAAATCGAGCAGATGCGCGAGCTCTTTCAGGTGACCAACGTGGTGATCTCCCACGATCTGGCGAGCACCTTTCGCATCGCCCACCAGGCTTGCCTGCTGGTCGACGGCAGCATCGCCGCGGTGGGAACCCCCGACGAGCTGCTCAGCGGCGACAGCGAAGCCGCCCGCACCTTCATCGAAGCCTCGGCCGTCGACACCGCAAAAATCTCTCGCCCGCCAACGTGACTGTCGCAGATCGGCTTGTCTCGAAGCTCGCGACGCGATAATCGGTGAAGGATGGCCGGGGAGGCCATTCTTATGCGTCTTTTCATCGTTTTTACCTGGCTGTGCTTCTTGGGCGTTCTTGGCATGGCGGCCATCGCCTGCTCGTCCGACCCGCCCGCCACCCACGAGCAGACGGCGGGGCAAGGCGGCGATTTTGCCACCGGCACCGGGGGTGCCACGGGCGCGGCGGGCGCGTCGTCGTCCGACTCGGGCGCGGGCGTCACGCCGGACGGAGCGACGGGCGCAGCGGATACGCCCGAAAGCGTTTGCCGCGCCGCGGTTACCGCCCAGTGTCAGCGCCGGATCGATTGCGGACAGGGAATCAGCCTGGCGTGCTTCGGCTACGTCAATCTCTGCCCCGAATACTATTTTGGTCCCGGTTCCAACCGGACGGTCCCCGGGGTTCGCAGCTGCGTCGCGGCCATAGAGAAGCTTTCCTGTAGCGATCTCGCCGTCAGCGCCCTCCCCGCCTGCCTCATCGGCGGTGCGCGGGCCATGGGAGCGGGATGCGCCTACGGGAGTCAGTGCCTCAGCACGTATTGCCAGGGCGGCTCGCAGCAGTGCGGGACATGCGGCGATATCGGTCAACTTGGTAAGTCCTGCCCAACCGCCGATTGCGAGCCGGGTGCGTTTTGCAATCCTGCCACGAAGCTGTGCGAATCGGTGAGCACCATCGCGCACGGCGCCGAAGGCGCGCAATGCAATCAAAACACGAGCCCCATCCTTGGCTGCGCAGGCGATTTGGTGTGTGCGATTGCGCAGGGAAGCACCACCGGCATTTGCACCGCACTGCCCGCTGAAGGCAAAGCCTGCACCGGCTTGGGCGGCGTTGCGTGCGCCTCGGAACTCGTTTGCGTGCGAAACGCGGACGGCAGCGGCACCTGCCGGTCCCTCGCGGCGTGCGGAGTGACGGCCTGTGACGCGAGCTCGTACTGCAACTACTCATTGACCCCACCGAGCTGCGCGCCACGCGCCACGGAGGGCAAGCCCTGCGTCTTGAGCGGCGACACGGGTCAGGTACCGTGCATCGATGGCACGACCTGCACCCCCCTCGCGGCTGGAGGCATGCAAGGCGCCTGCATCAAGCCCGGCAACGCCCGAACGGTTGTCTGTACGGACTCGACGACGTGCCCCTTTCCGCTGCGGTGCGTCGGCGGTCACTGCGGGCCGCTCGATCCCACATCGTGCGGCAACTAGCGCATCAAGAAAAAGCGCGCGCCGCCTCGTCGAGGCGCACGAAGCGGTAGCCCGCCTCGCGCAGCGTTTCGACGACCGCCGTCAGTGACTCGAGCTTCTTCTGGTAAGTGATCTTGACGTCGGGCTGGTGCTTCGATAGCGCGCCCAGCCCGTCACCGGCGTCGAGCACATCGATGCCGTGCAGCTCGAGGTTGACGAGTGGCTCGCCGATGACCGTGCGCGCGAGCTGTCGCGCGACGCGATGTCCGGCCACGGTGAGAGACGTTCCGATGAAGGGTAGCCGCAGCCCGCGCGTCACTTGAATGGGCAGCTCGAGCAGGCCGCTCCCCGCCTTCCAGTAAGGGTGCCCGATGCGATAGGGCCGCGTGGGTGCGCGCAGCACGTTCGCGGTGTCCGGCACCGACTGCGACTGCCTGCCGCGCAACCGCATGAGCGAAAGCGCCGCCCTCTTGGCCGCCCAGTAGAGCGGACAGGGAAACACCGACGAGTCGTAGGCGAACCCCGCATTCTCGAGCAGACCCAGGAGCTCGTCGGTCATGGTGTAGCCGGGGGCGCGAAATCCGAGTGGTCTCTTCCCCGTCGCCTGCTCGATCGCGTCCTGTCCCTTGTCGATTTCTTCTTTCATGATCGGGCCATCGAGGTGCGTCAGATCGTAGCGATGGCCGAAGGTGTGGTTGCCAAGCTCGTGCCCCTTGTCGGCGAGCGCGCGGAGCTTGGCTCCATTGCCTTCGCGAACGAGCGTCGATCCGATCACGAAGAAAGTGAGGGGAATCTCGAGCACGCGTGCGAAATCCTCGAGACGCAGGAGCGCCGTGTCGAAGACGGCGTGCGCCGAATCGCGGTCGGCGTCACCCAGGCCGTGGATCTGGTGGTAGAATGGGATCTCGTCGAGATCGACCGAGATGGCGCAGAGCCTGGTGGTCTCCGAGCCGGCCCCCGACATGAATCAGCCGCCGGCCATCTTGGCGACCTCGGCCGCGAAGTCGTCGCTCTTCTTCTCAATGCCCTCGCCGCGCTCGAAACGCACGAAGCGCTTGAGCTCGACGGTACCGCCGGCCTCTTTGGCGATCTTGCCGCGCACCTGCTCGATGGTCGAGCCGGGCACGATGACCGACTCTTGCTCGGCGAGGCAGACCTCGCTGTACCACTTGTTGAGCTTGCCCTCGATGATCTTGGGCCACGCTTGCTCGGGCTTGGGCTTCGCTTCTTCGCGTAGCTGAGCCGCATAGATCTCGCGCTGCTTGTCGATCGCATCCTTGGGGATTTCGGTGCGCGTCAGGTAGAGCGGGGTCATCGCCGCAACCTGCATGGCGGCATCATCGACGAACTTCTTGAACTCGGGATGGCTCGCAACGGCCGACGACTCGGCCGCCGTCTCGAGGAGCACGCCGATCTTGCCGCCGAGGTGCACGTAGGCGTGTACCGCGCCGGCGGGCGCCGACAGGACGAGCTTCTTGGCGCGGCGCACGGTGACCTTCTCGCCGATCTGGGCGATGAGCTCGTCGCGAACCTGGGCGACCGTCTTCTCGGTGCCCGGGTATTTGAGCTCCTCGAGGTTGGCACCGTCGCCAGCCTCGGCGGCGGCCTTCGTCACGTCGCCGACGAACGCCTTGAACTTGTCGTTGCGCGCCGCAAAGTCGGTCTGAATGTTGACCTCGACCATCACGCCGCTCTTGGCGTCCGGAGATACGTGGGCCCGCACCTCTCCTTCGGTCGCCACGGCACCCGCGCGCTTGGCGCTCTTGGCCAGGCCCTTCTTCAGGATGACCTCGATGGCCTTGTCCATGTCGCCGCTGGACTCGACCAGCGCGGACTTGCAATCGGCCATGCCGGCCTGGGTTCGCTCGCGAAGCTCTTTCACCAGTTGTGCGGTGATCTCTGCCATGACTGCTCTCCTCAAACGCTACGGAACTATGATCTGTCCAATGATGTACGTGACTCCGAGGGACGAGCCAGAAGCCGGGGACTTCTAGTTCGTCGAACGCGCGGAGCGGGTGCGCGGGCCGGCGTAGATGGCGGTGTCGTCGCGCTGCGGCGGACGACCGGCGAGGTTGTCCTTGCGGCGCTGCCCACCCTCGATGCAAGCGTCGGCGACGCGGCTGCAGATGAGCTTGATCGATCGGATGGCGTCGTCGTTGCCGGGGATGATGAAGTCGATCTGATCGGGATCGCAGTTGGTGTCGGTGATGGCGATGATGGGAACGCCCAGCTTGCGGGCTTCGCTCAGCGCGATCTGCTCCTGTTGGGGATCGATCAGGAAGATGGCGTGGGGAAGCGAGCCCATGCTCTTCAGGCCTCCCAGGTATTTCTCGAGGCGCTCGCGCTCTTTTTCGAGGCGCGACACCTCTTTTTTGGGAAGCTGCTCGTAGGTGCCGTCGTCCTTCATGCGTTCGAGGGCGCGCAGCCGGTCGAGACCCTGCTTGATCGTGCGAAAGTTGGTGAGCGTGCCGCCGAGCCAGCGGTTGGTGACGAAGTACATGCCACCGCGCTGCGCTTCGGCGATGACGATGTCCTGGGCCTGTCGCTTGGTGCCGACGAACAGAATGTGGCCACCGCGGCCGACAGTATCGACGATGAAGTCGTAGGCACGCTTGAACATGCGCGCCGTCTGGTCGAGATCGATGATGTGGATTCCGTTGCGGGCCCCGTAGATGAAGGGACGCATCTTCGGGTTCCAGCGTTTGGTCTGGTGACCAAAGTGAACGCCGGCTTCGATGAGCGAGCGCAGGGGGAGGGGCAGCTCGCCCGGGAGCCTCGGTGCCACGACAACGGGCTCCGGGGGTACTACTTCAGTGGTGACATCAGCCATGGGGCGCGCTCCTTCCGGTTATTTCCTCCGCCCCTCCCCTCGGACCAACCGTTCTCTCGCGAGAGCGGCACCGGACCCGAAGGCTGCGCTAGATGAGGGGCGTGTGGAGTTTCGGGACGTTGGCCAGTACGGACAGCGCCCCGGTTGGGGGTTAGGCCGCGAAGGGTACGCGCCACCCGCCGAAAGTCAAATCCGTGTCCTGTAGGCCTGAACCGACGGCCTGGCGCGTGTGCTATATCCGGCTGCCATGTCGTCGGGTGAGACAGACGTCGAGCAGGGGCTAACCGAGGAGCGCGTGCGCAAGGTCGCCAGGCTCGCGCGGCTCGATTTGGCACCCGAAGAGATAGCCCGGATGACGGCCGAGCTGTCGGCGATCGTCGGCTACGTTCAGAAGCTCGATGAGCTCGACACGGCCCTGGTACCTCCCACCGCGCAGGTTCAGGTCGAGCGCGTTGCGCTTCGTCCCGACGTACCCGAGCCGAGCTTGCCCCACGACGAAGCGGTGGCCGAGGCCCCGCGGGTGGCGCACGACGGATTCGCCGTTCCCGGCTTCGTCGACGAGTGAGCACCATGTCCTGGCTGTCGCGATCGGTCTCGGAAATTGCGTCCGCCGTCGAGCGGGGTGATGTCTCCGCCGAGGAGATTGCGCGGGCGAGCATCGCGGCGATCGAGAAGATGAACCCCGAGCTCGGCGCCTTTCTCACCATCTCGGGCGATCTCGCGCTCGAGCAGGCGCGCGCCGTCGACCAAAGCCGCGCGCGAGGCGAC
>JBBSDY010000226.1:0-6474 GCA_038240245.1 Polyangiales bacterium | reverse complement strand
TGCTTACCCTTGCCGATGGATCGCGCGTCGAGCTGGCCGAGGCGACGCGGCTCGAGTTTTCGACGATGCGGCCCGATGCGGTGCGCTTGCTCTTGACGCGAGGGGCGGTCGACTTCGACGTGGCGCATGTCGACGGGCGCACCTTCACGGTGGCGGCAGCGGGCGTCGAGGTCACCGTGCGGGGAACGCGGTTCAGGGTTGCCGTTGCGGAGTCGGCAGCCGCCGAGGTCACCGTGTCGGTGCAGCGCGGTCGCGTCGAGACGACGCGACCTGGCTCCGGTGAGCCCAGCCGTTCGATTGGAGCAGGCGAAACCTGGTCGACGACGTTGCCCGTCTTGAGGTTAGACGAGCCGGCAGCGCCCTCCGCGCAACCGGCTCCGGCCGATGTTCAAGAGCCGGCGCCGCCATCGAGCGACGGGACGTCCACTGCGGCCGAGCCCGGTGTGTCGGCCGAAGCGGGCAACCGATTCTCCGAGCTGGTCAAGGCCCGCAAGTTCGGCGACGCCTATGCGGCGCTCGGACCGCACGGCTTCGCGCGCGAGCTCGACAGGGCCGACGCCAAGCGACTTCTCGAGCTCGCCGACGCGGCGCGCTTCAGCGGGCACGTTCGCGAGGCCGTCACGCCGCTCGATCGACTCCGCCGCAAGTTTAGAAGCGATCCGCGCGCGGCCCTCGCAGCGTTCGAGCTCGGGCGGCTCCGGATGGACAGCCTGGGCGATCCCCAGGGAGCGCTCGAAGCGTTCGCCGATGCCATCGCGCTGGCGCCCTCGGGCCCGGTGCGCGAGGACGCGCAAGCGCGCCAGGTGCAGGCGCTCGAGACGCTGGGCGAGGTCGCCCGCTGCGCCCAGGCCCGCGACGCTTACCTGGCCCGGTTTCCAAACGGGATCCATGCGACTAGCATTCGGGGACGGTGCGGCGCGAAGTAACCCCGTTTCGAATGGCGGCGATGGCGGCGTCCGTTGCCATGGTGCTTGCGAGCTCGCTGGCCAGCGCCGACGCCGGGGTCGACGCGTGCGGCGCACCTGGCCGTCCGTGGATTCGTCTCGAGACGGCAGCGAGCGAGCCCGAGGGCATCAACGTCGCGGAGGTACTGCGGCACGTCCGAGCCGAGCTCGCCATGCGACACATCGACGTTTGCACGGAAGCAAGCGGCTCGCCGCCATCGGCCACGGTGCGCATCGCCACCATCGCGACCGAAGGTGTCGAGATCGCCATCGACGTGCGCGACGCAGTGACCAACAAGCGCCTCAGCCGCACCCTCGATCTGCGCACACTGCCGCCCGATGCGCGCTTCCTGGCGATCGCCGTGGCCACGGACGAGCTGTTGCGAGCAAGCTGGATCGAGCTCGCCCTGCGTCCGCCTGCTCCCGAGGCGCCGCGACCTCCCCCGGCGATCCTGGACGTCGTGCAGTCCGATTTGAAAGTCGAGCCTCGGGTCGAGCTGGGCGCGCAGCTCGCGTTCGAATGGTACGGAGGTGGACAAGAGCACCTGGGTGTCGACGTGCGCGCGGGCGTTCGCCCCGTGCGACGGCTCACCGCGTTCGTTCGACTGGGGCTGCGGCAGGGCTTTGCCATTGCGGCGCCCGACGGCAGCGTTCGTTCGACCGCGCTCCTCGCCGGTCTCGGAGGCAGGCTTGCACTGACGTCCCCCTCGGGTCCCCTGGGGCTCGAGGTGTTGGGCCGCGTCGACGCGGTTCGCGTCTCTTTTCTTCCCACCGCCGACGCCGGCGCCGTCGAGCATCCCAACCAGGCTACCGCGGTGGTGGCTGCCGCGGGGTTCGCCGCGTGGGTTGCGCTCGGGCCGGCCATGCTTCTGGTCGCCGACGCGACCCTGGGTGCGCCGCTACGTCCGGTGCAAGCAACCGACTCCGGCAGCCAGGTGACCGCGGTACGCGGCCTCACGTTCGCCACCGGCGGAGGCGTGGTCGCCCTTTTTTGATCACGACTCTCGCGCGGCCTTGAAAGCGGATACGCGCCAGTCGTCATTTGGTTACTGAACGGCCCTGCCCAGATCACCTACACTGGCGGCGTGAAGCCCGTGGTGGCCCACCCGAGACGACCGACTCCTCCTTTGGCTGCGCTGGTCGTCGCATCGTTCGTGCTTCTGCTTGCGCGGCCGGTACGAGCCGCCGTTCGCTTCGAGGGTCTTCTGCGGCCGAACGAGCTGGTGTGGTGCGGCGATCAAGAAGGTGGCGGACCCTATGTCTATCCGGCCGACGACGATCCCAACCGCGTCATCGGCTTCGAGGTCGATCTCGCCGATCGGATTGGCGGTGCTCTGGGGCTCAAGGCTTCGTTCTCGCAGGGCCAGTGGGACAAGATGCCCGAGCTCTTGCGCACCAGAAAGTGCGACATCGTCCTCAACGGCTATGAGTGGATGCCCTCTCGTCTCGAGTCGATGGAGGCGAGCATCCCCTATTACATCTACGGACTGCAGCTCCTGGCTCGCTCCGACGGCGACGTGAAAAGGTGGGTCGATCTCGAGAGGCCGGCGAGCGCTGGGCCGCGGAAGATCGGCGTCCTCGTCGGCTCGGCGGCCGAGCAGTACCTCACGCAGCACCTTGGCGGGCGCGTCGAGATCGTGAGCTACGACGGCAGCACCGACGCCATGCGCGAGGTCGAAACCCGAAAGCTCGATGCCACGCTGCAGGACACGCCGGCCGCCATCTTCTATCGCTCGCGTTTTGCCGCGCTCTCGTTCGTGGGTCAACCAGTGGGACGAGGTTACTACGTCGTCTATGCCCGCAAGGGGGCGACCCAGCTCGTTCGCGCCGTCAACGAAGGTCTCGCCGATCTCATTCGCTCCGGCAAGATCGAGACTCTCTACCGCTCGTACGGCATCTGGGACGATAGCCAGCGAGAGCTCGTCACCCTGGCCGACGCGGGACGCTTCTACGGGTACCCACCGACATCGCTCGCGCCGCAAGATCCGGCGACGCCCGCGGCGGGCCCATCGATCGCGCTCTCTGCCAAAAAGCATGGATTCGATGTCGTTCTGGCGTACGGTCTCGTCTTGCTGCAGTCGGCGGGCCTGACCGTCGTGCTGTCGTGCCTGTCGTTTCCGATTGCCGTCACGCTCGGGCTTCTCGTGGCGCTCGGCCGACTGTACGGTCCGCGATTTCTCAAGGTGCCGCTCGGTGTCTACGTCGAGTTTTTGCGGGGCACCCCGGTGATGCTCCAGCTCTACTTCATCTTCTTCTTCTTGCCCGAGGTGGGCATCAACGTGCCCGCGTTCTGGACGGCGATCGTCGGGCTCAGCGTCAACTACTCGGCGTACGAATCGGAGATCTATCGTGCCGGTCTTCTGGCGGTGCCCCGGGGACAGATGGAGGCCGCGCTCGCCCTTGGGATGAGCCGCCCGCTGGCTCTGCGACGGATCATCGTTCCGCAAGCCGTACGCATCGTCATTCCCCCGGTCGTCAACGATTTCATCGCGCTCTTCAAGGACACCAGCGTGTGCTCGGTGGTCACGCTGGTCGAGCTCACCAAGCGCTTTTCGGTTCTCTCCCAGAGCACGCAGGCGACCGCCGAGCTGATGATCATGACCGGCGTTCTCTACCTGGCGATGAGCTACCCGCTCTCGGTCATGGCCCGGCGCCTCGAGCTCGGGCTCGCCAGGGTCTCCGCATGATCGAGGTTCGCGGCCTCTACAAGAGGCACGGGACGCTCGAGGTCTTGCGCGACGTCTCGTTCTCGGTCGAGCGAGGCAAGGTGGCTGCGGTCATCGGCCCGTCGGGAAGCGGCAAGTCGACGCTCCTTCGCTGCATCAACGGTCTCGAGCGTTTCGAACGAGGCGAGGTCCGCGTGGGCGAGCTGGTGCTCGTGCCCGATGCAAGCTCGCGCGCGGGCGCCGCGGTGCTCGCCGCCGTGCGAAAAAAAGTGGGGTTCGTTTTTCAACAGTTCAACCTATTTCCCCACCTCGATGTTCTCGGCAACATCATCGAGGCTCCGGTCCACGTGCTCGGCAAGTCCCGAAAAGAGGCGGAGGCCGACGCCGAGCAACTTCTCGCCAGGGTCGATCTGTCCGCCAAGACGAGGGCATTTCCGCACCAGCTCTCCGGCGGTCAACAGCAGAGGGTTGCCATTGCGCGCGCTCTGGCCATGCACCCCGACGTGCTGCTCTTCGACGAGCCCACGAGCGCGCTCGATCCGTTGATGGCGAGCGAGGTGATGTCGGTGATCTCGAGTCTGGCGAAGGCGGGACAGACGATGGTCGTGGTCACCCACCAGCTCGGCCTGGTGCGCGCCGTCGCTGACACCGTGCACGTCTTCGCCGAGGCAACGCGCGTCGAGCACGGGCCGACCGAGTCGGTGTTCGCCGAGCCCCAACACGAGACGACGAGGGCATTCTTGCGCAAGCTTGCGGAATGGTAAGAGAGCAATTTTCCAGTGACCGGTAACATCGCCCGATGAAGTCGCAGGCGGTTGAAGAAAGAGGGCGAGCCGTGCATGATGACGGCTCTTAAGTCTTCTTGGTCTTGCGAGGTCACATCATGCGCTTTCTTGGCAATCCATGGTTCTGGGGTTGTGTTGCGGTCGCCACCGGTTGCAGCGGAAGTCCCGACGGGTTCGATGAGCGATCGCCCGATCATCAGGGCGGCTCGAGTGAGCTCGGATCGACCAACGGTGCGGGGGCGGGCGACGATGTCGGCGGTTCGTCGAGCGCCGTCGGTAGCGGAGGCGCGTCGTCGACCTCCGGCGGACACGCGGGCAGCGCGAGCAGCAACACCGGAACGTCGGGGAGCTCGGGAACGGGCGGTCACGCCGGCACGGCCGGTTCCAACAGCGGCGACGCCGGCTCGTCCGACGTCGGTCACGCGGGTGCCGGCGGCATGGCCGGCGGCGGCGCAGCAGGTCACGCAGGCTCCGGAGGATCGGGCGGCAGCGCCGGCACGGGCGGCAGCACGGGAATGGGCGGTAGCTCGGCCATGACCTGCCGGGCCGAGCCGACGCACTCGGGGGGTCTCACCCAATACGATCCCACTCCTCTCGGCAACTGCGGCATGCCATGGCCGTCCGACGATCTCTACGCGGCGATCTCGACCCCCGACTACATGAGCTCGGCCGTCTGCGGCATGTGCATCGAGATCACCGGACCCGCGGGCGAGAAAACGACGGTGCACGTCGCCGACCAGTGCCCCGTCGGCTCCAACCCGAAGTGCGTCGCCGGTCACATCGATCTCAGTCACAAAGCTTACAATGCCACCGTGCACACCGGCATCGGTGAGGTGCCGAACTCTTCGCCTGTCTCGTGGCGCTACGTGCCCTGCAACGTCAGCGGGAACATCGTCTACCACTTCAAGGACGGCACCAGCGGCAACTGGGCAGCGGTTCAAGTTCGCAACAGTCGCTATGGCATCGCCAAGCTCAGCTACCGGTCGGGCGGGAGCTGGCGCGACATGGATGCGCGCACCAACGATCTGGCGTACTTCGTCGCCAATGGGACCAACCTCACCGTTTTCGATTTTCGCGTCACCGATGTGAACGGCCAGGTGCTCGAGGATGACGGCGTTCACCTGTCCGCCAACGGCGACGTCCAGGGCCACGCCCAGTTTCCGGCGTGCAAGTGAAACGGTACCAGAATTCAACTAGTTAGCGTGGCGCGCCCCGGACTCCCGGCGACCACATTTGCTTTGGGTGCCGCGATCTTGTAGACGATGGGCCCCGAACCACCGAGGACCAAGCATGCCGACGGACGCAATTCAATGTAAGCCCCTCGAAGTCGCCGTAGCCGATCGCGGCATCGAGCGCGCGATCAAACAGCTCAAGCGCAAGATGGCCACCGAAGGCATCATGAAAGAGCTGAAGCGACGCCGGCAATACATGAAGCCGTCCGTGAAGCGCCGCAAGAAGGCAGCCGAGGCAGCTCGTCGTCGTCGCAAGCGCGCAAGGATGGAAGCGGGTCTCATCACGGCCGCTCCGCCGCGCACTGGCGCTGGTGGGGGTGGTGGCGGCGGCGGCGGAAGAGAATAGACTCACGCCTCGAGACGCAAGCGCGTCTCGGTCGGGAAGGTGATCTGCGCGATCGTTCCTGTCTCGCCATCGACGAGCAGAACCCCATCGACGTCGAAGGCGACGAGGTACTCGAGCAGCTGTCGTCGCGTGGCGGCGGTCTCCAGACTGGGAGCGTGCTGTCCCGATTTGACCTCGGCGACGAAGGTGCGACCTCTTCGCCCGACCACGTAGTCGGCACGCAGCCCGATCACCATCTGTCGTCGATCGACGCCAAGAACGTAACTCGTTCTCACCTGCGAGCCGAGGATTTCGTACCCGGCCTCTCGCAAGAGGTGCGCAGCCCATGATTCGGCGGACGCGGCGCGCTCGGCGCGTTGGGTGAGACGCCACCGTTCGATCCACGTCGTTGCTCGAGCGCGGATCTCCTGGACGAGCGCAAAGCAGACGGCCAGCGCGGCGATGGCGATCCACAGGCGAACGGGGACCTGGGTCTCCACGAATTGTCGCGCTTGCTCGAGC
>JBBSDY010000225.1:0-6478 GCA_038240245.1 Polyangiales bacterium | reverse complement strand
CACACGATCGAGCATCGGTTGCAAACGGGATCGATCGGGCAGCGCGGCGCCGGGCTCGAAAAAGACCTCGATGGTGTCGCCCATGCCGGCGAGCAGGACGTTCAAGTTGACGACGGCAAACGGCAGGGTGGTGAGCCACCCCACGACGACCGAGCGCGCTCCGCGAAGGGTGAGCAAAAGGACGTAGCTCGCCAGAAAGGGACACGCGGCCACGGCGAGCACGGTGTACAGGCTCGAGGCCTCGCCGCTGTGGCGAATGACGAAGAGGCCGACTGCCAGAACCAGCCCGGACACGACCGACGCGGCGGACAGATCGCAAAGAGGCGACAACGATGACGTCGTCGCGTTCATCACATTCGTGAATTTCTCGGCGACGCTTTCGTTCGACTCGACCGGGCTCATGCGGAAAACTTTCGCACCTGCTGCGTCTCCGACCGCAGAACCGCCAACGCCTGCTCACCGTGAGCCGCATCGCGGGCCGCACGCAAGAGCTTGGCAGCGACGACCGTTTTCGACCAGACCGATGAGAGGTCCTCGATCGACAGGGCCATCGACGCTCGCACGCCGAGCGCCATCAACGGCTTCTGGTCCGACAGGGCCAGCGCAATCGGCGCTGGACAGATGATCGGCTCGCCCGGCGCCACCCGAGGAATGCCTCGCTTGACCACGGAAGCGTCACCAGGCAACGTCAGCTCGAGCTCGGGGATCGCGATTCCCTCGTCATCGGGCGAGTACGCCAGCACCCCCAGCACACCGTGTGCGTCGGCGACTGCGATGAACTCCACGATACGATGAGCTGCCAGGGGCGCGGCCCAGGGCACGAGCAGCGCCCGTCGATCTCCCATCTCGATGTCGCGGGGCGCACTGCTCTCCGGTCTCACCTCGGCGAGATCGCGCTGCGAAAGCAGTCCCCCCTCGGAACGACCCGCGACCGCGAGCAAAGGTCGAGCGGTGACCGCTTCGCGCAGGGCTGACGCGCCCCTTCTGCCGATCCGACCGAGCAGCGCGCCGCGCAGCGCGGCCCCGATCGTGTCGGCGTGGGCCACCGCGGGAGCGGCCAACCGTTGAAAAGCAGTCTTGCCATCGTGGGCGTGAAGCAGCGCGAGCAGACCGAGCGACGCTGGCACCGCGACCCGCGACGCCGCAGGTATGCGCTGACCGCTGACCGTTCCCCGGGGACGAGGAAGACCGAGGCCAGGCTGACGCAAGCGACCATCGAACGCACGCGTTCCGACGCCCGGTCCCGCCAGCAAGGCCTGCACGGGCGAAAACAAGACCGATGACCTTGCGGCGGCGGCGACCAAAAATCCGGCGATGAGCGCGTCGGCCGCGGTGCCTGCTTCGCCGAGGATTTGGTGAGCGGCTTCTGCCGCGACCGGCTCGGAAGCGACGGCCGCGAACCTCACTGCTCTTCGTCTTCGGCGTGGAGCGTCGTTCGTGGCTTGAGCACGACGCCGCCCGTTTTGATGGGCGCTGGACGGCGGGCAGCCTTCTTGCGCAGCGCATCGGCGACCTGAATCGGGCCGCTCGTTTCGATGATTACGTACGCCTCGCGGCGCGTGGCCAGTGCGTTGACGACTTTGTCGATCCCCGCGGGCGATAGCCGCGTGGACTCGCCCAGACCGCGCAGACGAAAGTACGCCGTCGCTCCATCGGGCGCGGTCTCGCGCGCGGCATCGACGACCAGAACGAGGCCGAGCTTGGCAGCAATCGCCGCCGCTTCTTCTGTTTCCCAGATCCCGCGTGGCTCCCAGGCCAGGGTCACCGCATCGTGCGGAATCTTCGCGACGATGGCTGCCAGCCGCTTCTTGTTGAGCTCGGTCGGAGTGATGGACGCGGGCGTGGCAATGAGCAGGCACCGCGCTTCGACGTCGCGCGCGACGCCGAGAGCCTGCTCGAGCGCCTGATCGAGCTGCGGCGACGGCCTGAGCTCACCGACGACTTTCGGAAGCACCACGCTGAACACGAACGACGGCGGAACCTTGCGCCGCCACGCCTTGAGTGTGGCAGGCTTGGGAACGGCGCCGTCTCCCGGGCGAAGCTCGAGCAAGTCGTACTTCACCGCATAGCGCTCGATGTCTCCTTCGAGCGTGGGGAGGCCGACGTGGGGACGTGCCATGAGGCTCCGCGTTCTACGAGAGGAAGCGCCGGCGCGCTACCTTCTATTCATGGCCGGCCTCGTCGAGCTCGTCGATCAACAAAATTATCTATTCATATCATACATTTATACACCCGCGCCGAAGTCGAACCAGTGCGTTGGGTGGGTGCGGATGAAGGTCTCCATTTCCGCCGTGGCCTCCCGGGCAGCCTCGACCAGCGCCTTGGGCGTCGCTTTTCGATCGAGCTCGATGAGCGGACAGATGCGGATCTCGTAGTGCAGGTAGCCGAGGCGACGCGTGAAGATGGGCAGGATCGGCGCCCCCGTGACGCGTGCCAGCTCGAAGGGACCACGAGGGATGCGCCATGGCTCTCCGAAGAACTGAACAGGCAGCGAGCGCATGGCGTCGGGCGCGCGATCGATCTGAATGCCGAGCACGCCGCCCCCGCGCAGGTGCGTGAAGAGCCGCAGCGCAGAGAGCGGCTCGTCTCCGACGTGAGCAATCTTGACCCCCGCACGCAAGCGTGACCGATCCTGGATGCGGCGCGCATCTTCGTCGGGCTCGCGCTGCATCGCGATCATCATGTCCAGATCGTAGTCCGTCTTGAGCAGCGGTCCCAGCGTCTCCCAGCCTCCGGTGTGGGCGGTGAGGATGATGACCCCGCGTCCGAAAGATAGGGCGCGTTCGAGATGCGGCGCCCCCTCGACGACCCGCTCGACCGTTGGCGGGTGCGGTCCTCCCATCGCGAGGCCCTCGGTGAAGCAGCTCGCGAAGTGCGAGAACGTGCGAAAGATGTCGGCGAGCTCCTGGCGATTGGGGCGCACGCCGAGCACCCGTCGCAGGTTGGAGCGCACGCGGGCGCGCGCCTCGGGCATGGCGAGCGCGAAGGCAAGCCCCCACGCGGGCGGCGAGTAGCGCACCACGGCGCGCGGAGCGTGACCCGCGCCAAAGCTGGCAAGCCCTCTCCAAAACGGTCCGTCGTGTCGAAAGGTGTTGGTGAGCGACATCGCCGAGCTACGCGAGAAGGGCGAGCTTGCGCTCCCCCAGAGCCATTGCGGACCAGGTCAGTCTTTGCATTCGAGTAGCGAAAGTCCCCACGCCGCGTGCGCGCGAACCGATGGGTCGGGGTGCCCGCGGGCGGCTTTTTCTAGCAGGTTTCTATAGCGCGGTTGGCGCCGGTTCGCGAGAACGGTGATGGCGTTGCGGGCCAGTCCGGCGCGCGTCGCACGTTTGATGGGAGAACCGCTGGCAAGCGCGGCGAAAGCGGCGTCGTCGAGCTCGACGAGAGACTCGAGCGAGGCATCGGTCCACCGCGGCAGCGGCTGGTAGCGTGGCTTCGTCTCCTCGGTGCGGCGGTTGTAGGGGCAGACGTCCTGGCACACGTCGCAGCCAAAGAGGTGCTCCCCCACCCCGCTGCGCAGATCTTCGGGCATCTCGCCCCGCAGCTCGATGGTGAGGTACGAAATGCAGCGGCGCGGATCGAGCACGAAGGGCCGCTCGAAGGCCTGGGTGGGACAGGCATCGATGCAGAGCGAGCAGCTGCCGCAACGTTCGCCCATGGGAACGTCGGGCGTCAGCTTCAACGTCGTCACGACCTCGCCCAGAAGAATGAAAGAGCCTAGCCCGGGCGTGATGACGAGGCCGTTCTTGCCCACGAACCCCAGGCCCGCGCGCGCTGCCCAGGCTCGCTCGAGAACCGGCGCGTCGTCGCACATCGGGCGCGCGCTCGTCTCCGGGGCGAGCGTCCGTACGTACGCGGCGAGACGGCGTAGACGCCGGCGCACGTGGTTGTGGTAGTCGGAGCCGCGCGCGTAGCGAGCGATGTGGCGCGCGACGCCTCCTTCGTCGGTTCGGTCGCCGGCGTAGCTCTCGGCGACGCAGATGATGCTCGTCGCACCCTCGAGGATGGCGTCGGTATCGAGCCGGCGCCGCGCTTCGCGGGCCGCCGCCAGATAGCCCATTTTCCCCTGCTTGCCGGCGTCGACGAACGCCTCGTAACGCGAGAATTCAGGCTCGAGCGACACGTCGGCCGAGGCAACTCCCACACGATCGAAACCGAGCGCCGTGGCGCGCTCGCGTACCTTCTGATCGATCTCGGTCATGGTGGTGCCCGTACTCTAGTCTCCCCCGCTTTGATGTGCGAGACGGTGTGGTAGGCTCCCCTTCGCGATGTCCTGGGACTCTCCGCCGCTCGTCTTGAAGCGCCGCGCTGCGGGCGCACCTGCGATCGCCTACCGCATTTTGCGCCCCCAGGGATCGGCGGCTGTCTCCGTGCTGATGGCGCACGGGTACTTCGAGAATATGAAGCGCTACCGCGAGGTCATCGAGCGGTGGAACGCCCAGGGAATCCTCGTCGCGATCTACGACCTTCGCGGCCATGGCTTGTCCGAAGGCCCGCGCGGCTATATCTCGCGATTCGAAGAATACATCGACGACGCGCAAGACGTGCTGGGCGAGCTAGCCAAGGACGACGCCTGGAAGGCCCTCGACCCGCCGATGCTTTTTGGCCACAGCCTGGGTGGTCTCATTTCCATCCACACCGCCCTGCGCACGCCCGACAAGATCGGCGGGCTCGCGCTCTCGTCTCCTTACCTGTCGCTGGCGCAAGAGCTGCCGGGGCTCAAGCTCGTGGTGGGCAAGCTGCTCTCGCGTTTCGTACCGTCGATCTCGCTGGCGAGCGATCTCGACGGCTCCGACTGCACGCACGATCTGGCCATCGCGCGGGCGTACGATCACGATCCGATGAATTTCAAAAAGGCCAACGTGCGCTGGTTCACCGAGACCGCCAAGGGCCAGGAACAAGCGCTGGCTCAGGCTGCCAAGCTCAACGTGCCGATGTTTTGCCTTCAGGCGGGCGACGACAAGGTCACCAAGCCGGCGGCGACCGAGCGCTTCATGGAGCGGGTGAGCAGCGTCGACCGGCAATACTTGCGATTGCCCGGGCTCTACCACGAGGTCCTGAACGAGCTCGATCGAGCGACCTGGATCGACAAGTTCGCAGCCGCCTTGCTCGGTTGGCGACCGCGCTCGATCGACCCGAAAACGGAGGCCTAGGGTGGGCAAGCTCGACGAGCTCAGAAAACAAATCGATGCGATCGACGAGCAGTTTTTGGCCCTGTTGGGCAAGCGCGCGGCCGTCGTCGAGCAAGTCGCCGAGACCAAGCGCGAGGCCGGCGCGTCCTCTTACTACGATCCCGAGCGCGAGCGCGCCGTGCTCGATCGCCTGGCCGGCAAGGGCGCGGGGCGCTTTCCGGGTGGCGCCATTCGCTCGGTGTTTCGCGAGATCATGAGCGGGTGTCTTTCACTCGAGGCGCCCATGACCGTGGCCTTTCTCGGTCCCGAAGCCACCTTCAGCCACATGGCAGCCCGTCACCTCTTCGGCCTCGCCGCGCGCTACCGGGAAGCCACCACCATCGATGGTGTGTTCGATACCGTGCGGCGCGGCGAGGCGCTTTGCGGCGTCGTACCCGTCGAGAGCTCGACCGAGGGCACCATCAGCAACACGCTCGACGCTCTGGTCGAGGGCGATCTGCTCATCCGCCAGGAGCTCGTGCTCGAGGTATCGCACTGTCTGCTTAGCCGCGCGCAGGGCCTCACGTCCATCGAGCGCGTCTATGCCAACCCGCAGGCACTCGCGCAGTGCCGGATGTGGCTGGCAACGAATCTCGCCGGGGCGCAGGTCGTGCAAACCAGCTCGACGTCGGCGGCAACCCACGAGGCGCTCACCGACGAGCGCGCAGCCGCCATCGGCAGCAGGCTCGCCGCCGAGCTCTGCGGGCTGGGCATCGTCGGCGAAAAGATCCAAGATCGCTCCGAGAGTGCGACGCGCTTCGTGGTCGTCGCCAAGCAGGACGCACCGCGAACGGGCGCCGATCAGACGACGCTCGCCTTCGCGCTCCCCGACGCGGGCGCGCGAGGTGCGTTGCGGCGCGTGCTCGAGATCTTCGACGGCGAGGGCCTGAATCTCTCGCGCATCGAGTCACGCCCCAAGGGAACGCGCCCCTGGGAGTACGTGTTCCTGGTCGACGTCGAAGGACACCACCAGGATCCCGCGGTGGCCAACGTCATCGATAAGCTGCGCTCGCACGGCGAAACGGTGAAGATCCTCGGCAGCTACCCCCGCTCCGCGCGTCCCTAGCGCGCCCGTGCTACTTTTCTCGGTGTGAAGCAGATCGCGGCATTCCAGGGCATCGAGGGTGCCCATTCCGAGGTCGCCCTGCGCGCGCACTTCGCCGAACGCCAGGTTCCCCTCGAGACCATGGGCGTTCCCACTTTTCGCGACGTTGCTTCGGCAGTCGTATCTGGCCGCGCGCGCTATGGCCTTTTGCCAGTCGACAATGCCATCGCCGGCACCTTTCGCGACGGCTACGATCTCATTG
>JBBSDY010000224.1:0-6478 GCA_038240245.1 Polyangiales bacterium | reverse complement strand
TGTCCAACGAGCTCGAGGCGCTCACCCAGCTCGCGCGCGACCTGTCGGGCGAGAATTCCAGTCGAGAAGACGCTCTGCGCGCCGTTCTGGTGCGCCTCGCCCGTGCGCTTTCGCAGATCTCGCGGGCCCCGTCGCTCGGCGATCTAGCTTCTCCCGACCGGGCATCCGACTCCGTATTGGCATCGTTCGAAGAAGCGGCGGGATCGCTCGCCCAGCTCGTGACGTCGGCTCGCCTGCGGCTGTCCGAGCCCGAGGTCGATGGTGAGGCTCGGGTGCCCGCGCCGTCTCGTTTTCAGGCGGGGGCCCTGGCCCGGGCGGTGGATCGGGCTCTCGCGGGAGAGGCCGGTGCTCTCGTGCAGCCGGTGGCGGAGCTCAACCAGTTTTTTGCCGAATGCCTGCCTGATCCCTTCGCGTCGCTCATCGCGTCGACCTTCGAGCGCGTGGTCGATCTCCCGCGCGCCAGCCGCAAGGCCGCAGCGACCCACAAGGAGAGCCTGTTGCCGTCGTGGATCCCCGCGCGCCGAACGCTGGGAGGCTTCTTCGTTCTGCGATCGCTCGGCAAGGGCGGCGTGGGCTCGGTATTCGTGGCCAAACGCATCGAAGAGCGTAGCGATGCCAAGGCCGAGTCCTTTGCGCTCAAGGTACCCGAGTTCGACGCGCAAGTGGCTCGCCACATGTCGGAAGCCGACTTTTTGCAAATGTTCCAGAGCGAGGCGAGCGCGCTCTTGAGCCTTCCCTCGCACCAGAACCTCGCGCGCTTCGTGACGTTCGACCTCGGCCTGCGCCCAAAGCCGATCCTGGTGATGGAGCTGGTCGATGGTGTCACGCTGGAGATGCTCATTTCGCGACGACAGCTCACCACCGAACGGGCTCTCCTGCTGCTCGACGGGGTGCTCGCTGGCCTCGAAGCGATGCACAGCGTGGGTGTGGCGCACCTCGATCTCAAGCCCACCAACGTGGTGATGCGCAAGGGCACCGAGCCTGTGCTCGTCGATTTTGGCCTCGCCGGACGGCATCTCCGACTGGGCTGCGGCAGCGGACCTTACGGAGCACCCGAGGTCTGGGGGCTCCTCACCGGCGACGATCCCGTTTCGCCGATCACCGCCGATGTCTATGGCGCAGCGTGCCTCATTTACGAGACGCTCACCACGCAGCCCCTCTTCGATCAATCGACGGAGATGGACCTGGTGAAGGCGCACATGTCCCACGACGGGTGGCCGACGCCGCTGCGCACCTGGTACCAGCAGAAACCGCTCGCCGAGATCGCGCGCCTGGTGGGTCTCGCCTTGCGCCGCGATCCGCGCGATCGCATCGTCATTTCCGATTTGCGCAAACAGCTCGCCGCGCTCGCCCCCAAGCTCGCGCCGCTTCCGTGGCCGCTCAGCCCGTAGCGTTACTGCGCGACCATTCCCACCAAACGACCATCGCGAACGCACGCCACCGCGCGGGCATCGTTGGCGATGGTGCAGCCGCGCAAATCGGCATACGCGTAGGAACCCTCGAGGTCGGCGGGGCGCCACAGCTGCCAGGATTTCGAGGCGCGCACCAGCGCTCCGAGACGGGTGCCGAGAACGATCGACCGACCGTCGGGCGAGCGCGGCGAACCCGCGTGTACGGGCTGACCGAGCGCTCCGACTTCCACGAGCGGCTTCACCTGGGTCAGATCGGGCGATACGAGAATGGGCGCGCCCGCCATCCACGCTTCGAGACCAAGCGGTCCCCACGCCACCGGAACGCTCTCCGGGCGAACCGCGGGCGCGCCGGCAAAACAGCGGCTCGGCAAGGGGGACGCGACGGGAAGCGCAAGATCGCGCGCACCGGACGGCGGCTCGCCGGGAGCGGAAGCGACGACCAGGGCGTCGCCAGATCCACCGATGCGAGCGCGAAGTGAGATGCCGTCACACGGATCGAAAAGTCCTGTCCACCGTGCCGATCCGTCGAGGTTGGTCACCGCTGCCGGCCAGCTCGGGATCCCTTGCGAGGCCCCTTCCGATCCCGTTTGAACATTGACCATGGCCAGCCCATTCTTGGTGCGGACCAGCAGATCGCCACCGGGCGTGAACGTGAGCGGCCCCCATGCGGGCGCGCCGCTCGTGTCGAGATCGGGAACGGTAGCAAACACCCTGGTGACCGACGGAGCACGAAGCGGAGCGGCCTTGAGCAAGGCCTTCTCGAGCTCGGCGCGTCGCTGCTTGGTCGTCGTCACGGGGCGCAATCCCATGTGATCGTACGCCGCCATCGCGCGAGGAACGTCACCCAGGGTGAGCGCGGCGCGAACGCTCGCCGATGCGGCGTCCTCGAGACCGCGGCTTGGTCCACATCGGATCCCGCCGCCCGAAACCATGACCAGCGGCTCTCCCGCATCGGAGCAAAGCCAAGCATAAAGCCGCCCGATCTGCCTGACGCCAGCGCCCACCTGTGCGGCTTCGGCCTTTTTCGACGCGCGGGCAAGCTCGGAAGTCGCCGCGCGACGCAGCGAGGCTTCGGGCTCCTCGGGATCGCGCGAAAGTCCCGTGGGTCGATCGAGCCAGCGCAGATCGGCGCTCACCCGGCTGCCCTGCTCGAACGGCGCCGGCGAGCCTTCGACCGAGATGCGCACCACCAGATCGTCGCGCTGATCTGCGTCGACGTCCGAGCCATCGAGCTCCACGCCGAGACGCTCGCCGGCGGGTGGATCGCCAAGCCATAGCTCCTGGCGAAGCGCGGGCTCACGCGACGGCATCGCCACCGAGATCCAGCGCTGTTTCTTGCCCACCGGCGTCGGCACGCAGACCGCGCGCAAGCTCACCGCCACCGTGGCCGGTCCAATCTGCTCGAGAGCCGGCTCGGCCGAGCAGCCGGGACCACCGATCGCTCCGGGCGCCAAGACGGCGAGCTGCCTGGGCGCGGCAGGCGCCGCTCCGTTCGCCGCGCCCTTGTAAAAGAGCAGACGGCCCGCCAGAAGATCGGTCGACGACGTCCACGCGACGACGTCGCGCAGGGAATCGCCGTCGAGATCGGCGACGAGGTAGAGCACGAAGGTCTCGCCGGAGAGCGCTGCGATCGACGTGGCCCCGTCGATGCGCAATGCGCCCGTGGCATCCGGTCGCATCCCGACCACGTGCGCAAAACTACCGGCGTCTCCTCCCAGTCCGATCGAGGCCGCCCCCGCGTCGGCGAGCGCGAGAACGACCGAGGGAGGCGGCGCGCCGTCAATCACGTACGGCGTGTACGGTCGATCACGGCTGCAACCATGCGAGCAGCCGCCGACCAGGGCAAGCGGCACGACCAGGGCCGCCGCGCGGCGTGATCGGCTAACGGCCCTTGAACTCGGGTTTCCTCTTCTCGACAAAGGCCTTCATTCCCTCTTTTTGATCTTCGCTCCCGAAGAGCATTGCGAACGCCTGCGCCTCGAGCTCGTTCGCGGCCGTCATATCACCCGTGACGCCGCGAAGCATGGTTCGTTTGGCCTGCGCGACGGCGAGCGGCCCCTTTTGCGCGATCTGATCGGCGACTGCCCGCACGCGCGCCAAGAGGTCGTCCCTGGGAACCACGGCGTTGACGAGACCGATCTCGAGGGCGCGTGCGGCGGTGATGATCTCGCCTACGTAAATAAGCTCGCGGGCCATGGCAATGCCAACGCGTCGCGCGAGCCTTTGCGTCCCTCCGAATCCAGGAATGACGCCGAGGTTGACCTCCGGTTGACCGAGCTTGGCCGTGTCGGCCGCGTAGATGAAATCGCAGGCCAGCGCGAGCTCGCAGCCGCCCCCCAGCGCAAAGCCGCCCACCGCGGCGATGACGGGACAGGGCAAAGTTTCGATCAGCTCGGCGAGGGCGTGCCCCTGGTCGGCGCGCGCCTTTGCTTGCACCGTCGACATCCCGCTCATCTCGCCGATGTCGACGCCCGCCGAGAACGCCTTGCCGCCGGCGCCGGTCACGATCACCACGCGCGGAGCGGCGGCGCTCATCGAGCGAAAGGCCAAAGTGAGCTCGCCAAGCAGCGCGGCGTTCAAGGCGTTGAGCTTGTCGGGACGGTTCAAGGTGAGCGTGGTGATTTCGCCATCGGTCGTGACGAGCAGGCTGGAGTCGGTCATCGTCAAACGCTCGCTTTCTGTTTTTCGCCCTTCTCATCGTACACGTAAAATCCGCGCCCCGTCTTTTTGCCATACCAACCCGCGGCCACCAGGTTGCGCAACAGCACCGGGGGTCGATACTTGTCGTCACCGAAATCGCGCTGCAAGACTTCGGCAATCGCCAGCACGGTGTCGAGCCCCACGAAGTCGGCGAGCTCGAGCGGCCCCATCGGGTGGTTTAGCCCGAGCCGCGCGCCCTGGTCGATGTCTTCTGCCGAGGCCAGGCCTTCTTGCAGGGCAAAGCAGGCCTCGTTGAGCAGCGGGATGAGCATGCGGTTGACCACGAAGGCCGGCTGATCCTTGGAGGTGATGACCGTCTTGCCGAACGCCGCGGCCAGCGCGCGCGTGGTCTCGTAAGTTTCGGGCGACGTCTGGATGGCGCGCACGATCTCGACCAGCTTCATGAGCGGCACCGGGTTCATGAAGTGCATTCCGATGACCTGACCGGGCCGCGACACCGCGCCGGCGAGCCTGGTGATGGAGATCGACGACGTGTTCGAGGCGAGGATGGCTTCGGTCTTCATGCGTGCATCGGCGGCGCGCAAGATGGAGAGCTTGAGCTCCACGTTCTCGGTGGCGGCCTCGATGACGAAGTCGGCCGCCGCGAGGGCGTCGCCCACGGTCGGCTCGATACGGCCGAGCGTCTCTTCGCGCGCCGCTTCAGTGAGCTTTCCCTTGGCGACCTGTTTGCCGAGGACCGCGCCGATCTTGTCCCTGGCGCGCGCGCAAAGGTCCGCGCTCACGTCGGTGAGCAACGTGCGAAACCCGTGCTGTGCGGCGACTTGCGCAATGCCGCTGCCCATCTGTCCGGCTCCGATGATGCCGATGATCCTGATGTCGGTGAAGTTCATGCCTGCGAGAGAATCGTTCATCGCCGACACAATGGGAAGGATCCAGGCAGCCGGGGCCGACCTGGCCGAGGTTTAGTGGCTCGCTCGAGCCTAGTAATCGTCGTCGTCGTCGGGTTCGACGCGCTGCTCCACGAGCTCTCGCCACACCGCAAGCGCCTCGGGGGGGGCCTGGAGCTCACCCAGGCGGTCCGCGACGCGACCGATTTCGGACTTCAGATCGGGAAAGGTCCGAAGAAGTCGGATGGCATCGAGGCGGTCCGAAAGCTCTTTTTCATGCCCGCGGCGCGCCACGATGCTGAGGATTTTCATCGCCACGAGCTCGGCGGGCATCGTGACGCGGACACCTTCGATGCGTTGCGACGGCGGGAGCACCTGGACCTGTCGAACGTCGACGAGGTGTCGATTCTTCGGCTTTCGTGCCTGATAGACCCGATAGCCCAGTGCAGGCACCACCTCGCGAACCCGAAGGGCGATGCGAAAGCGGCCGGCCAGGTGTTGCCGGAGAGCTTCGGCGAGCTCTTCCGCGTGCGTGGAAAGAACGTCGAGATCCGCCGTCATGCGGGGCGGTTCGCAATAGGCATTGACCGCTTGGGCCCCGAAAAGAACGGCGTCATCGCGTCCCGCGAGGTGCGAAAGAACCTCGCGGAAAACGGTAGCGAGAGGAACCTCCTCGTGGGCCATGAACTCCTGAAATGTCAGCGGAGCATCGAACAGCAACACGAGCAAACGGTAGCACGCACGCGAGTGCCGGGCGACCTGCTACCTTCGGTTCACGCGCTCCAAATAGTCGCCGGTGCGCGTGTCGACTTTGATCCACTCACCCTCGTTGATGAACAGTGGCACGTTGATCGTGGTGCCTGTCGACAGCGTGGCGGGCTTGCTCGCGCCACTGGCCGTGTCGCCCTTGATGCCGGGCTCGCTCGTCGCAACTTGAATCACGACGTGCGCGGGTAGCTCGACGCCGATGGGGTTGCCGTTGAAGAGCATGACCTCGACCTCGAGGCCGTCAATGAGGAAGCGCTTCTCGTCGCCGATGCTTTCGGTCGAGACGTGGATCTGATCGCCGGTGGTCTGGTTCATGAAGACGAACTGGTCGCCCTCCGGGTAGATGTACGTCATCTTGCGCTGCTCGATGTCGGCGACCTCGACGGTCTCGCCCGACTTGTACGTGCGCTCGATGACATTGCCATTGACGAGGTTCTTGAGCCGGCAGCGCGAGAACGCCTGGCCCTTGCCCGGCTTCACGAATTGGGCCTCGAGGCACACGTAAGGTGTGCCGTCGATGAGCATTTTCAGGTTCTTTCGGATGTCCTGGGTCGACGCCATGCCCCGGCTGGTAGCACGGCAAGCTGTCCGCCTGCAACCGTCGTCCCGGACGCCTGGTGGTCGTCAGGGTGTGTTGCCAAGGTCGTCGGGGGAAAACCAGCCAAGGAGCCCGCCAGCGCACCCCGGTTGGCGGCATGCTGCATGCTAGGCTGTGGAGGGCCGTGACGAGCTCTTCCACGCACGACGCCG